>JAJYXA010000243.1 GCA_021791235.1 Pseudomonadota bacterium | reverse complement strand
ACCGTGCGCGAAATCCAGGCCGACGGCTCCGAGGCCGCGCCGCACCTGTCGTGCATCGGCTCGACCGAGGAGAGCATCCGCGACATCCTCAACGAATACAAAAGCCAGGGCATCCGCCATCTGGTCGCGCTGCGCGGCGACCTGCCGTCCGGCTCGATGGACGTCGGCGAATTCCACTACGCCAACGAACTGGTGGCCTTCATCCGCCGCGAAACCGGCGACTGGTTCGAGATCGAGGTCGCCGCCTATCCCGAAGTGCATCCGCAGGCGCGCTCCTACGCGGAAGATTTGGCCAACTTCAAGCGCAAGGTCGACGCCGGCGCCAATGCGGCCATCACGCAGTACTTCTTCAACGCCGACGCCTACTTCAACTTCGTCGAGGACGCGCGCGCGCTGGGCGTTGCCATCCCCATCGTTCCCGGCATCATGCCGATCGGCAACTACGTGCAGCTGGCGCGGTTTTCGGACGCCTGCGGCGCGGAGATTCCGCGCTGGCTGCGCAAGAAACTGGAAAGCTACGGCGACGATCTGGCGTCGATTCGCGCCTTCGGGCTGGATGTGGTGACGGATCTATGCGACCGCCTGCTCGCCGGCGGCGCGCCGGGGCTGCACTTCTACACCATGAACCAGGCCGGCCCCAGCACGACCATCTGGCAGCGGCTGGGCTTGTAAGCCTGCCACGCCATCCTCGCTGCGCGCACTCGCATCTTCTGCCTATAAAGCTTGACCCTTTACAGCCGATACCTCACTAGAGGCGAGGTGTCGGCTGACGGGCGTTCGCCCATTCGCCCAAACCATTCAATCTGAAATCCGCAGATGACGCAGATGAACGCAGATAAAAACCGGTGCAATCATAAGGCCTGCAAGTCTCACCCGATTCACCTTCAGGGTGACGCGCATCTTGAAGGCAAGCCCTTGAAATGTCTGCGTGAGTCTGCGTCATCTGCGGATGAACTGCTTTTTTTAGGTTAAAAAGAGTAAAACGTGCGTTATATCCATCATGTACTGGCTGTCTTCCGAGCCGGCGCGCTCCTGGGCTTGTCGTTCGCCTCGCTTGCGGCAGCCGCGGACACGCTCAAGGTAGGCGGCACCGGCTCCGCGCTGGGGACCATGAAAATCCTCGCGGAGGCGTTTCAGGCCAGCCGTCCCGATACGCGGATCGTGATCGTGCCGGCTTTGGGCAGCAGCGGCAGCATCAGGGCGGTTGCGGCGGGCGTGCTGGATATCGGCCTCTCCGGGCGGCCGCTGAAACCGGCGGAGGGCGAACAGCGCCTCGTCGAGCGGGAAGTCGCCCGCACGCCGCTGGTGCTGGCCGGCATGCGCGCGCATTCCGGGTTCAGACTAAGCGACATCGCCCGGATTTACGACGGCACGCTGCACACCTGGCCCGACGGCAGCCCCTTGCGGCCGATTCTGCGTCCGGAAACCGATTCCGAAACCGTGCTGCTGCGCGCTATTTCCCCCGAGATCGATCGCGCCCTCGCCGTCGCCCATGCGCGTCCGGGCGTGCATATCGCCATCACCGACCAGGACTGCGCCGACGCCATCGAGCAAATACCGGGCGGGCTGGGCACCAGCACGCTGGCATTGATCATGACCGAACGGCGCAAAATCAAGGCGCTGCCCTTGAACGGCGTTGCGCCCAGCGTGGCCGCCCTGGCGCGCGGCCGTTATCCTTACTTCAAGCCCCTGTATTTCGTCACGCCGCAAAACCCGTCCGGGCCGGCGCGCGCTTTTGCCGCCTTTGTTCAATCCAGGCAGGGCGCCCGGATTTTGTCGGACAACGGTTACCTCCCCCTGCCATCGCGGGAGAAATAACGACTAGCCGTGGTCAAACGTCGAGATCTATTTCCCCGCACGATCAGCCGCGTTGCGACCGTCATCGCGGCCATCGTCGCGCTCGGCTTGCCTGGGGGCTATTTCGGCCTGTCGTACCAATATCAGGTTGGCGCGATGCGGGCAGAGACGCAGTACAGCGCCGCGCAAGCCACGCAGTATATTGCGCTTAACCCCGAGATGTGGCGCTTTCAGGTGCTGCGGCTCAACGAGATGCTCGGAAAGGATCTCACCGGGGCCGGTCTGCCCGGGCAGCGGCGCATTCTGGATGCATCCAGCCAGCTCATCGCCGCGAGCGCAAGCGACGAAAAGCTGGCCTCGCCCGTATTGTCCATCCGCGCGCCCCTATTCGACGCGGGCAAGACCGTAGGCTATTTCGAAACCAGTCGCTCGCTGCGCCCCTTGCTGCTGGAGACCGGCCTGGCGGCGTTGTTGGCGATGGGCTTGGCCGCGGCGGTATTCGGCGTGCTCAGGATATTGCCCTTGCGCGCCTTGAACCGCGCGCTCGACAGCCTGCGCCAATCCGAACAGCTTTTCAGCAAGGCTTTCCATGCCAGCCCGGATCCCGTGATGATCTGCCGCGTGAGCGACGGACGCATCCTCAGCGTCAACAAAAGTTTTGCGCGCCTGACCGGTTACGCTCAGCCAGAGGTGGTCGACCGTACTCTTGGCGAAATGAGGCTCTGGGCAAGCGAGGAAAACACGGCGCGCGCCAGGCAGCAGTTGTGCCTGGGCCAGGCCGTCCACAACCTGGAGCTGACCTTGGTGACCAAGCGCGGCGAACACCGGGACATGCTGGTCTCGTTCGAAATAACCGAGATCAACGACGAGAATTGCGTGCTCACGGTCGCGCGCGATGTCACCGAACAAAAACGGGCCGAGCAGCGCATGGCCTATCTCGCCAATTTCGATCAATTGACCGGCTTGCCCAACCGCACGCTGTTCCGCGATCGCCTGGCGGGCGCCATAGAGCGGGCGCAACGTGCCGAGCGCCTGGTCGGCCTGCTGTATCTCGACCTGGATCGATTCAAACAGGTCAACGACAGCCTGGGCCACCAGATTGGCGACCAACTGCTCAAACAGGTGGCGGAACGCCTGCAACGATGCGTGCGGCGCAGCGATACCATCGTCCATCCCGTCGCCCGCGAGGACGCGCTCGGCACCACGGTGGCGCGACTGGGGGGCGACGAATTCACCGTCGTGCTGGAAGACATCAAGCACATCAACGAGATCACGTGCATTGCCCAGCGCATTGTTGCGGCGCTGGCTGTGCCCTTCGATCTGGAGGGCCGTCAGGTTTTCGTGGGGGCGAGCATCGGCATTACCGTCTGCCCGTTCGACGATGTCGACCTCGATAAGCTGATCCGCAATGCGGACGCCGCGATGTACCGGGCGAAAGCGCTGGGGCGCAACAATTTCCAGTTTTACACCGATGATCTCAACGCGAATGCCGAGGAAAGGCTGTGGCTCGAAACGGAGCTGCGCCAGGCGCTGGAGCGAAATCAATTCGAGCTGGTCTATCAGCCCAAACTGAATTTGCGCACCAGTCTGATTACTGGCGTCGAAGCCTTGTTGCGCTGGCGTTCGCCGGACAAGGGGCTGGTGTCCCCGGCCGAATTCATTCCCTTGCTGGAGGATACGGGCCTGATCGTGCCCATCGGCGCATGGGTGCTGCGCACCGCCTGCGAGCAGGCGGCGGCCTGGTCCGGTGCGGGCCTGAACCTGGGCATGGCGGTGAACCTGTCGCCGCGCCAATTCCATGATGCCGACCTGATGGACGTCATCCAGTCCGCCCTCGTCAATTCCGGCCTCGCCGCGTGTCAGCTGGAGCTGGAAGTGACGGAAAGCCTGCTGATGGAAGACAGCGCGCGCAGCCAGGCCACCCTGGCCCGCATCAAGCAAATGGGTATCCACATCTCGGTGGACGATTTCGGCACCGGCTACTCGTCGCTTGCCTACTTGAAACGTTTTCCCCTCGACACCCTCAAGATCGACCGCTCCTTCGTGAAAGACCTGGGCGTCGAGCCGGACGGCAGCGCAATCGTGCGCGCGGTGATCGCGCTTGCGCGCAGCCTGCGCCTGACCGTGGTGGCGGAAGGCGTGGAAACGGTGGGGCAATTGGGGTTTCTCCGCGAAGCCCTGTGCGAGCAGGCGCAGGGCTACTTCATCGGCCGACCGATGGATGCGGCGGCTTTCGAAGCCTGGATGGCGGAACAGTACGATAGCCAGACCGCCTGAGGCCGCCCCAACACACGCAGACAGCCAGGGCTGACGCCACTGGCTGCCTGCGCTTCACACGTTCCGGAGAGACTTTTCCACTGCCGCGGGTTCTGCTCGCGGCTCACGCATCAGGGCAGGCAAGCCTTCAGCGCCTTCAGGCAATAATCGACGTTCTCCTGCCTGGCCGAATAGCCCATCAGGCCGATGCGCCAGATCTTGCCGGCCATGTCGCCCAGCCCGGCGCCGATTTCCAGATTGAATTCGTTCAGCAGACGGGCACGGATCGCAGCCTCGTCGACGCCTTCGGGTACGTAGATCGAGTTCAACTGCGGCAGGCGCGCGGATGCCTCGACCACGTATTTCAATCCCATGCCATCGAGCCCGGCCTTGAGCTTCTCGTGCATCGCGCGGTGGCGTGCCCAGGCGTTTTCCAGGCCTTCCTCTTCCAGCATCACCAGCGCTTCGTGCAGGCCGTACATCGGATTGATCGGCGCGGTGTGGTGGTAGGTG
>JAJYXA010000361.1 GCA_021791235.1 Pseudomonadota bacterium | reverse complement strand
GCGCAGGATGGTGTCGACGATGACGTCGGCGGAATAGCCGCGCTCGGCGCCGTCGCGGTGGATTTTCTGGATCCATTCGAGGTTGACGATGGGCACCACGCCGATGCCGAGGTCGACGTGCTTGGAGACGTCGATGTCGTCGGTTTTCACCAGGCCGTGCAGGCCTTCATAGAACAGCACGTCGGAGCCGGCGGGTACGTCTTCCCACGGGGTGAACTCGCCGGGGTTGAGGCTGGTGTTGAGGCGCTTGTTGTGCTCGGCGGCTTCTTCGTCGCTGTGGATGTAGTAGCGCTTCTGGCCGCCGCCGGTCTTGCCGTAGGTCTCGAACAGTTCGGCCAGCTTGTCGAAACGGTTGGCGGCCGGGCCGAAGTGGCTGAACGACATGTTGCCTTCGGCCTCGGCCTTTTTCACGGCTTCCTTGAACTCGACCCGAGACAGGCCGTGGAAGCTGTCGCCCTCGATCACGGCGGCGTTGATCTTCTCGCGGAAGAAAATGTGCTCGAACGCGCGCTTGACGGTGGTGGTGCCGGCGCCGGATGAACCCGTGACCGCAATGACGGGATGCTTCTTGGACATGCTTGGACTCCCTGAAGAGGTATGAAAATGAAAGCGAAAACGCACCATTTTACCCGCAAGGAGTAGGCCGTGGTAGTAGAGGCGCTAAAGCCCCAAAGGATCGCGATGCCCCTTGTGGGTACTCCGATCCACTATGGGCTGAAGCCCATGTGGAGTCGTATGCGCCAACAACCACGCACTACCTTTGCGGGAGAGGGTTTGTCATCCGCACGGCGGTGCCCCGCCCTTGCGGGCTACGGCGCGAATTCCAGCCGTTCCTCCACTTTCTTCAGCGCGGCGGCGGCGCAGGCAGCGTCCTTGTCGCCGCCGGGCGCGCCCGACACCCCGACCGCACCGATCAGGCTGCCGGCGGCACGGATCGGCAGGCCGCCCTCCATGACGATGAGGCCGTCGATGTGGTTGAGTTCGGGGCGGATGTCGCTGCGGGCGGCGCGGAATTCGCCGGAATCGATGCCGGACATGACGCTCATGCCGGCCTTGCGCTCGGCGATTTCGAGCGTGTAGCGCGGCGCCAGGGTGTCGCGCAGGGCGGCCTGCACATTGCCGGCGCGGTCGAGCACGACGGCGGAGACGGTGTAGCCCTCTTTGCGGCAGGTCTCGACCGCGTCCATGGCGATGTCGCGCGCGAGTTCCAGACTGATCTGCTTGACTGGCAGCACGTCGGGCTGGGCGGCCAGGGCAGGCAGGGAGGCGGAAAGCAGGGCGAGCGGAAGCAGTGTTTTCATGAATTCTCCTTTTTCGTTGTGAATCGCGAACCAATCGGGCAGCACGTGCCCTGTTTCGAAGCATAGAAAATCATGCGTGATGGAGAAGGGGGATTTCCGAACCCTATGCGCGTGTGTGGCCGGAGCGGGAGGGCGGGCAGGTATAATCAGCCGCCTTGATTTTGTGCGGTTTTTTGCAATGCAGGAAAAATACCTTCCCTCGGAAATCGAACGCGCCGCGCAGGCGCACTGGGCGGCCAGCCAGGCCTACCGCGCCAGCGACGCGTCCGACCGTCCCAAATACTATTGCCTGTCGATGTTCCCCTACCCGTCGGGCAAGTTGCACATGGGGCACGTACGCAACTACACCATTGGCGACGTGCTGGCGCGCTACCACGCGATGCGCGGCTACAACGTGATGCAGCCGATGGGCTGGGACGCGTTCGGCCTGCCGGCGGAAAACGCCGCCATCGCCAACAACGTGCCGCCTGCCGCCTGGACCTACGCCAACATCGACCACATGCGCACCCAGTTGCAGGCGCTGGGCTTCGCCATCGACTGGTCGCGCGAGCTCGCCACCTGCAAGCCGGACTACTACCGCTGGGAGCAGTGGCTGTTCACACGCCTGTTCGAGAAGGGCGTGATCTACAAGAAAATGGCAACGGTCAACTGGGACCCGGTCGACCAGACCGTGCTCGCCAACGAGCAGGTGATCGACGGCCGCGGCTGGCGTTCCGGCGCGCTGGTCGAAAAGCGCGACATCCCGATGTATTTCTTCCGCATCACCCAGTATGCCGACGAACTGCTCTCCGGTCTCGACAGCCTGCCGGGCTGGCCCGAGCGGGTGAAGACCATGCAGGCCAACTGGATCGGCAAGAGCGTCGGCGTGCGCTTCGCCTTCCCGTATCAGCTGGATGGCCAAGACGAGCAGCTGTGGGTTTTCACCACCCGCGCCGACACCATCATGGGCGTGACCTTCTGTGCGGTGGCCGCCGAGCACCCGCTCGCCACCCGCGCGGCGCAGGACAACCCCGCGCTAGCGGCCTTCATTGCCGAATGCAAGCAGGGCAGTGTCGCCGAGGCCGACATGGCGACGATGGAAAAGAAGGGCATGGACACCGGTTTCAAGGTCACGCATCCGCTCACCCGCGAGTCCATCCCGGTGTGGGTCGGCAACTACGTGCTGATGAGCTACGGCGAGGGCGCGGTGATGGCGGTGCCGGCGCACGACGAGCGCGACTTCGGCTTCGCGCAGAAATACAAGCTGCCGATCAAGCAGGTGATTGGCGTCGAGAATGAAGCCTTCTCGCTCGACGGCTGGCAGGAATGGTACGGCGACAAGGTCCGCGGCTGCTGTGTGAATTCCGGCAAGTACGATGGTCTGGATTACGCGGCTGCGGTGGATGCCATCGCAGCCGACCTCGCTGCGCTGAACCTGGGCGAGAAGAAAACCCAGTTCCGCCTGCGCGACTGGGGCATTTCGCGCCAGCGCTACTGGGGCTGCCCGATTCCCATCATCCATTGCGACAGCTGCGGCGACGTCCCGGTGCCGGCCGAGCAACTGCCGGTGGTGCTGCCGGAGGACGTGGTGCCCGACGGCTCCGGCAACCCGCTCAACAAGCGCGCCGACTTCGTCAACTGCACCTGCCCCAAATGCGGCGGCGCGGCGCGGCGCGAGACCGACACCATGGACACCTTCGTCGAGTCGTCGTGGTACTACGCGCGCTACGCCTGCCCCGACTTCGCCGGCGGCATGCTCGACCAACGTGCCAACCAGTGGCTGCCGGTCGACCAGTACATCGGCGGCATCGAGCACGCCATCCTGCATCTGCTGTACGCGCGCTTCTTCCACAAGCTGATGCGCGACGAGGGGCTGGTGGCGAGCGACGAACCCTTCGCCAACCTGCTGACGCAGGGCATGGTGGTCGCCGACACCTATTACCGCGAAACGCCGGACGGCAGGAAGACCTGGTTCAACCCGGCCGAGGTGGAGCTGCGCGACGGCGCTGCGATTCTCAAGTCCGATGGTTTGTCGGTCATCGTCGGCGGAACCGAGAAAATGTCGAAGTCGAAGAACAACGGCGTCGACCCGCAGGCGCTGATCGACCAGTACGGCGCCGACACTGCGCGCCTGTTCACCATGTTCGCCGCGCCGCCGGAGCAGAGCCTGGAATGGTCGGACGCCGGCGTCGAGGGGGCGCACCGCTTTCTGAAGCGGCTGTGGAAACTGGCCTACGAGCATGTACAGGGCGGCGCGGTGGCGGCGTTCGCCGGCGGCGAACTGCCGGACGCGGCCAAGGCCCTGCGCCGCCAGCTGCACCAGACCATCCAGAAGGTCGGCGACGATATCGAGCGCCGCAAGCAATTCAACACCGCGATCGCCGCGGTGATGGAGCTGATGAACGCGCTCGGCAAGTTGGAAGGCGTGGACGCCGTCATCCACAGCGTGCGCCAGGAAACGCTCGAGGCCGCGGTCGCGCTGCTTGCGCCCATCGTGCCGCACATTGCCGAAACGCTGTACGCCGAACTCAAGCCGGGTGCAACGATGTCGTGGCCGGTGGTGGACGAATCCGCGCTGGTGCAGGACGAGATCGAGCTGATGCTGCAGGTCAACGGCAAGCTGCGCGGGCAGATCCGCGTGGCGGCCGCGGCTGACAAGGCGGCGATCGAGGCCGCCGCGCTGGCGAGCGAAGCGGCGCAGAAATACCTGGAAGGCCAGCCGCCGAAAAAAGTGGTGGTGGTGCCCGGGCGTTTGGTTAATATCGTGCTATGAATCGACGACTTTTCCTTGCGGCCGTTCCGGCGCTGCTTGCTACCGGCTGCGGTTTCCAGCTGCGCCGCTCTGATGGCATTCCGTTTGCCACCCTGTATGTCGACGCACCACCCGGCAGCCTGGTGGCGCAGCGCATCCGGAACAGCCTGACCTCGAACCGGAAAACCCGCCTGGCCGCCACGGCCGGCGAAGCCGAGGCGGTGCTCAAGATCACCCAGGAAGAACGCACCAAGGTCATTCTCTCGCTGTCCGGCGCAGGGCGCGTCACCGAATACCGGCTGGGTTTGCGACTGAGCTATTCGGTCGACGACAAGGCAGGGCGTAGTCTGGCAGCGCCCGAGGCCATCGAACTTACCCGCGATATCACCTACGACGACACGAAAGTGCTGGCCAAGGGGGCGGAAGAGCAGCTGCTGTATCGCGATATGGACGATAACGCCGCACAGCGGATCGTGCGCCGCCTGCAGGCGATCAAGCCCGGCATCGCAGTTGATGAACATCCCGGCTGAGCGTCTGCCCGACCAGCTTGCGCGCGGCCTGGCCGCGCTTT
>JAJYXA010000146.1 GCA_021791235.1 Pseudomonadota bacterium | reverse complement strand
CAGCCACACCGGCGGCAGCCAGGCCTTGCGCCAGTCGGCCATCTGCGCGCTCGCCTGGCGCAACACCCAGTCGCCGATCGGCACGATGACGCCGGATTCCTCGGCCACCGGGATGAAATCGGCGGGGGTCAGCAGGCCGCGCTGCGGATGCCACCAGCGCAGCAGGGCTTCGAATCCGCGCACTTCGCCGGTGATGGTGTCGACCTGCGGCTGGTAGAACAGCACGAATTCGTTGCGCGCCAGCGCGCGGCGCAGGTCGGCTTCGACCTGCATGCGCTCGGAATAGGGTGCCTGCATGCCGGATTCCCAGAACTGCAGCCGGCTGCGTCCCTGCGACTTGGCCTGGTACATGGCAATTTCCGCCTGGCGGATGAGGCTGTCGATCATGTCGCCGTCCTCGGGGGCGACGCAGGCGCCGATGCTGACCGAGATGTAGATCTCGTGGCCCTTGACGTACACCGGCTTGGACAGCACCTGGATGATCTTGCGGCAGATGTGCTCGACGTCGCTGCGCGACACCAGGGTGGGCAGCAGCACGGCGAACTCGTCGCCGCCCAGGCGCGCCAGCGTGTCGCCTTCGCGCAGGCACTGGCGCAGCCGGGCGCCGACCACGAGCAGCAGTTCGTCGCCGATGGTATGGCCAAGCGAATCGTTGATCACCTTGAAATGGTCGAGGTCGAGGCTCAGCACCGCCAGCGGTTTCTGGGTGCGCTTGGCCTGCGCCAGCATGAGGCCGAGATGGTCGCGGAACAGCGCGCGGTTGGGCAGACCGGTGAGCAGGTCGTGGTAGGCCTGGTAGTGCACGGTTTCCTCGGCCTGCTTGCGTTCGGTGACGTCCTTGGCGACGCCGTAGCTGCCGATGAAGCGCTTTTCGAACGGGCTGGCCTCTTCGTCGTACATGCCAGTTGCGGTGAGCTCAACCGACTTGCAGCGTCCGTTCATCAGGCGCGGGCGGCGCATCCCTGGATTGCACTTGAGGCGGATTTCGGTGTTGCGCGCGCTGCGGTCGCCGGCGCGGCGCTCGTTGAACACGTGCTCGGCCCGCGCGATGTCGTCCTCGTGGATCACCAGGCTGTAATGCTGTCCCAGCAGCTCTTCGCTACGGTAGCCGAGGAGGCTTTCGACGCGGTCGTTGACGAAGGTGAAACGGCCGTCGCAATCCAGCGTGTAGATGAAGTCGGGCGAACTGTTGACCAGGAAACGGTGCCACTTTTCCGACTGCTGCAGGCGCTGCAGGATGTGGTTGTTTTCCTTTTCCAGCCGCCGCCGCGTCAGCGTGTTGTCGATGCGGCGCAGCAGTTCCTCGGGTTCGTACGGCTTGCGCACGAAGTCGGCGGCGCCGCCGCGCAGCGCGCGGATCGCCGCGTCGATGGTGCTGTCCCCGGACACCACGATGACCGGCGTATCGGCGCTGCGGTCGGCGACGAAGCGCAGCACCTCGTTGCCGTTAAGATCAGGCATGCCGAGGTCGAGCAGGATGGCGTCGAACTGCTGCTTGCCGATGGCGATCAGGGCGTCGCATCCGCCGCCTGCCGTCACCACGTCGTAATCGCGCGTGGCCAGCAGTCGCGTCAGCCCTTCCAGAATCAGCGGCTCGTCGTCCACCACCAGGAGGCGCGGACGTACCGGAAAGGCGCTGACCGTACTGCGTTGCGGGGAGGATGCGATGGGATCGTCTGACATGGATGTTCTCCGTGGCGCGGGTTACATGGACCCGTAGCGTGTTGTCGTGAGCGGGGCCTGACCGTTCTGCACGGTCGGGAGGCGGATCAGGAAACGGGTTCCCTGCGGTGTGCTGGTGCAGCTGAGCTGGCCGTTCAGGCGCTCGACCAGGCTGCGGCTGATGGTCAGCCCGAGACCGGCATGGTCGCCGCCCTTCTCGCTGATCACCGGCTCGAACAAATGCGACGCCACTGCGGTCGGCAGGCCGGGGCCGGTATCGGCCACTTCGATTTCGACCTGGCGCTGGTTGTCGGTCGTAACCAGCCGCGTGATGAATTTGAGATGGCCGCCCGCGTGCATGGCCTCGACCGCATTCTTGGCGAGATTGAACAGCACCTGCTTCAGCAGATCCTTCTGCAGCGGCATCGGCGGCACGTCGGGGTTGAGGTCGATCTGAACGTTGACCTTGTTGGGGGTGAACAGGGTGCCGAGCGCCATCCGCACCAGCTCGGAGACCACGCTGTTGACCGAGACCAGTTCGAGCGATGCGGCCGGCACTGCGGTTTCTTCGGCCAGCGTAATGCCGCGCACGATGCGCGCCACCCGTTCGATTTCGTCGCCGATGATGCCGAGGTCGCGCTGCACCGCCGAATCCGCACCCAGCTTGTCGGACAGCAGGTTGACGTAATTGCGCATGATGGTGAGCGGGTTGGCCACTTCATGCACGGCGCGCCGCACCCGGTCGCGCGGAATATCGTCGCCCTGCGCCACCGCTGTCCCCTGCAAGGGCACGGCCTGCACGGGCGCGGGCACCGCAGCCGGACTGGGACGCAAGGCTTCACTGCATTCGGCCAGGGTATACCGCCACAGCGGCGACACGGCCAGATCGGACACGGCATCGCCCACCACCAGCACGCCCGGCTGGCCGTCGCGCAGCGCCAGCGGCTGACAGAGGAAGCGCGACACGCCCAGCAGGCGGGCGATCTGTTCATCGACCAGCGCGGCATCCGCCTCGCCGCGCTCGAACTGCTGGGGTGCGTTGCGTGCCAGTGCGCGGGGCAGCGCCGAATGGCCGTCGTCAGGCGGTATCGCCAGCGCCCTGAGGCCGGCATCGGCCGGGATCAGCGCGGTCAGCCGCAGGGTGCCGTCGACGGCGGGCGCAAACAGACAGGCCTGTTCGATCCCGAACAGAGCGCGCAGGCTGTCCTGTAGCAATTCAAAGGTGTGGCTGGAGGAACCGTCCGCATGGCGGAAATGTCCGTGCAGCGCCGACTGCGCCGCCTCTGCCGCATACAGGCGGGCGAGACGATCGAAACCCGCCCCGGTCGACTGTGCCACGGGGTCGAGCAGCCCGAAGCGCTGCGCCAGCTGACGCGCGTGGCCCTGGCTTTCGGCCAGCAGCTGGGCGGCTTCGCCCGCGCCCATCTGCAAGGCAGCGAGCGCAGCCCGCACATCCACGCTGTCCACTGCGTCGGCACGCGTCACGAGTTGGTAGGCGAGCTGGACAATGCGCACCAGCGGATGGGCGGCGCGCCCGCGCGCCAGGGGCTCGGCGTGATAGCGCACGGCATCGGCCAGCCAGCCATCGGTATCGAGCGCGCTCAACCAGTCGGCGGCATGCGCCGGCGCTGGGAGGTCAGTGTCGAGGTAGTCCGCCAGGTTGTGGGCGAGGCCCGCCGTCCACGCGGCTTCGGCATCCACCGCGCCGGACCGCACACCCAGGGCTTGCGCCAGATGCGCCACCCCGATCGACTGCCGCCAGTGGGATATATAGGTCGCCTGCGTCGCCCCCGCCGCAACCGGCGCCGCCAGCAGCAGCGCCCGCAGCAGATCCGGCTGCGCGCTGAAATCGGCGGGCAGCAGCCGCAAGCGCAGCGCCAATACGGGGTCGCAACGCACGCAGGCGGCGAACTCCGCCTGCGCGGCATCGCCCCGCATCAGAAGCTCCAGCGCCTCGGCCACCACGCCGGGGGCACATCGACACGCTGTTAGCTCCGATTTCTTTAGTAAATTATTCAAAAGCTCTCCCATGTCATTGCTATATATAATAAATTTTGCTACACCGTCAATCTAGGGCTTAAAATAATTGGATTGGGGCTATGAACTGTTGTTTTCAAGTTTTAGTCTGCATATCCGTATTCGTCATAGTCGCCAGATTTTCGTCACCCTTTTTGGAAGCAGAATACCCATGAAAGCTGTTCTGACCGGATTGATCTTGTTGTGCGTGCATACCGGTGCCGCTGCACTCGATGGCCGCACCCCGCTCGAAGTGGACAAGCCGCTTGCCGCGCCGCAATCGCTCCCCGAACTCGCGTCCATGCCCGCACTGAGCTCGCAATCGGTGCTGGTATACGACCAGGCCAGCGGGCAACCACTGCTGGAAAAGAACGCGACCATGCAGACGCCGATCGCCTCGATCACCAAGCTGATGACGGCGATGCTGGTGATCGGCGCCAAACAGCCCCTGGACGAGCACATCACCATCACCTCCGCCGACCGCGACACCATCAAGGGCACCGGCTCGCGTCTGGCGATCGGGGCGCGCTACACCCGCGAACAGCTGCTGCATCTGGCCCTGATCGCCTCCGACAACCGCGCTGCCCATGCGCTGGCGCGCGCCTATCCGGGCGGCGTGGAACGCCTCGTCGCCACCATGAACCGCACGGCACGCGTGCTCGGCATGCACGACACCGTGTACGTCGAGCCCACCGGCCTGTCGAGCAGCAACCGCTCGACCGCGCTCGATCTCGCCAAGCTCGCCAACTACGCCTACCAGAACTATCCCGAAATCCGCCAGATCACCACGACCGGCCAATACACGCTGGGCACCCAGCGCGTGGTGCTGAAGAAGAAGCACCATCGCCATGCGAAGGTGTTCTACCGCACCGTTGCCTTCAACAACACCAACCGCCTGACGCGCATGGACGGCTGGCATATCGGCCTGTCGAAAAC
>JAJYXA010000560.1 GCA_021791235.1 Pseudomonadota bacterium | reverse complement strand
GCAACACCGGCCGCAACACGACCATCATCCGCTCCAACTACCTGACGCCCGAGGGTGTGAAGTTCTACGACGAATCGGTGCGCCTGTGGCAGGACCTCTCCACGGACTTCGACCTCAACCTGTTCTACTCGAACCGCGGCCACTTCACCCTGGCGCACACCGATGCGGCACTACGCACCAGCCGCTGGCGCGCCGAGGTGAACAAGCACTTCGGCATCGAATCCGAAGTGGTCGGTCCCGAGGTAGTAAAGAAGGCCGCGCCGATGATCGACCTCTCGTGCGGCGGCCACGCGCCCATCCTCGGCGCGCTCTATCACGCGCCCGGCGCGGTGGCGCGGCACGACGCCGTGGCCTGGGGCTACGGCCGCGGTGCCGATATGCGCGGCGTGGAAATCCACCAGCGCACCGAGGTGCTCGGCATCAACGTGGCCGGCGGCAAGGTCACCGGGGTACGCACCAACCGCGGCAACATCGCGACGAACAAGGTGCTGTGCGCGGTAGCCGGTTCGACACCGCGCATCCTCGACATGGTCGGCATCCGCTCGCCGATCTACATCCACCCGCTGCAGGCCATGGTCAGCGAGCCGGTCAAACCCTGGCTCGACCCCATCCTGGTGTCGGGCAGCCTGCACGTCTACATCAGCCAGTCGGCGCGCGGCGAGCTGGTGATGGGCGCCTCGCTCGATCCCTACGAGGTGCAGAGCACGCGCTCGACCTTCGATTTTCCGGAAGGCCTGTCGACGCACATGCTCGACATGTTCCCCTTCCTCTCCAACGTCAAGGTCATGCGCCAGTGGGCCGGCATGGCCGACATGACGCCGGATTTCGCGCCCATCATGGGCAGGACGCCGGTCGAAGGCTTCTACCTCGACGGCGGGTGGGGCACCTGGGGCTTCAAGGCCACGCCGGTGTGCGGCAAGACCATGTCCTACACCGTCGCCAACGACCGCGAACATCCACTCATCACCGGTTTCACCCTCGACCGTTTCCGCAACTTCGCGCTGACCGGCGAGAAGGGTGCCGCCTCGGTAGGCCACTGAGATGAAGATCATGACCTGTCCCGTCAACGGCCCGCGCGCCATTTCCGAGTTCGCCTACGGCGGCGAGATCCGGCCCATGCCCGACGCCGCCGCCTGCAGCGACGACCAGTGGGCCGACTACGTGTTCAACCGCAACGGCTCGCCCGGGGTGAAGCGCGAATGGTGGTGCCACACGCCGTCCAACACTTGGTTCGTCGCCGAGCGCGATACCGCACGCGACGTGATCGTGCGCACCTATCTGTATGCGGAGGAAAGCTGAGATGCGCCTGCCTCCGCAACCCGGCGAATGGATCGTCCGTGACCAGCCCTTGAGTTTCCGCTTCGAGGGCCGCGAGTACACCGGCTGCGCGGGCGACACCGTCGCCAGCGCGCTCGCAGCCAGCGGCGTCGGCGTGCTCGGCCGCTCGTTCAAGTACCACCGCCCGCGCGGGCTGCTGTCCGCCGCCAACCACGACGTCAACGCCATGATGCAGTGGGGCGGCACGCCCAACCTGCGCGCCGATGCCACGGCGCTCGCCGCCGGCATGGACCTGCGCGCGATCAACACCTTCGGTTCCCTGGAGCGCGATCCCGGCCGCGTGCTCGGCTATCTGTCGCGCTTCCTGCCGGTCGGCTTCTACTACAAGGCCTTCCACAGCAAGCGGCTGTTCCCGCTGTGGGAGCGCATGTTCCGCGCCATGACCGGGCTCGGGAAGGTCGACTTCGCCACGCCGCGACAGCGCACGCCCAAGCGCTACGGCTTCTGCGACGTGCTGGTGGTGGGCGCCGGGTCTTCAGGCTTGTCTGCTGCGCTGGCAGCGGCGCAGCAGGGTGCCACCGTCGCGCTGGTCGACGAGAACGCGCGCCTCGGCGGCAGCACCCACGGCACCGCCGGGCAGGTCGAGCAGGTGCTTGCCCATCCGCGCATCCGCGTCTTCACCGATACCTTTGCGGCCGGCTACTACGCCGACCACTGGGTGCCGCTGGTCGAGCCCGACCGCATCACCAAGATGCGTGCCCGCGCCGTGGTCGTCGCGGCCGGGGCCTACGACCTGCCGGCGGTGTTCCGCAACAACGACCTGCCGGGGATCATGCTGGCCTCCGCGGCGCAGCGCCTGATCCGCCGCTGGGCGGTGCGGCCGGCGCAGCGCGCCGTGGTGCTCGCCGCCAACGCCGACGCCTACCGGGCGCTGGCGGATTTCATTGATGCGGGCATCGAGGTGGCTGCGGTGATCGATCTGCGCGAGGCCGTACCCACCGAGCAGATGGCTGTGCTCACTCCGCGCGGCATTCCGCTGCATGCGGGGCGCCGGATCGTCGAGGCACTGCCCGCCGCCGATGGCAAGCACGTTGCGGGCGTGAAAATTGCGCCCGTGAACACGGCGGCGCCGGTGACGGAAATCCCCTGCGACGGCGTCTTCATGAGCGTCGGCTGGGCGCCCGCCGCGTCGCTGCTTTACCAGGCCGGGACGAAGATGCGCTACGACGCGGGCGTGCATCAGTTCGTCCCCGACACCTTGCCCGACGGCGTCTTCGCCTGCGGCCGCGTCAACGGCGTGCATGAGCCTGAATCGCGCGTGCTCGACGGCGAGCGTGCCGGCAGCGCAGCGGCGGCACATTGCGGCTGGGGCACGGCGAAGCCGGTCGTCGTGCCCGCCGAAACGGCATCGCCCACCCACCCCTGGCCTATCGTGCCGCACCCCAAAGGCAAGAACTTCATCGACTTCGACGAGGACCTGCAGCTCGCCGATCTCGAGAACGCCATCCAGGAAGGCTTCGACAACATCGAACTGATGAAGCGCTACTCGACCGTCGGCATGGGACCGAGCCAGGGCAAGCACTCCAACATGAACGCGCTCAGGGTACTGGCGCGCGCCACCGGTTCGACGCCGGGCGAGGTCGGCACCACCACGGCGCGACCGTTCTTCCATCCGGTGCCGATGTCCCATCTCGCCGGCCGCGGCTTCACCCCCGAGCGGCGCACGCCGATGCATGCCATTCACGCAGCCGCCGGCGCGGTGTGGATGCCCGCCGGCGCGTGGCAGCGGCCCGAGTACTACGCGGTCGCCGGGCAATCCCGCGAGGAATGCATCGAGGGCGAGGTTATGGCGGTCCGCAACGGTGTCGGGATCATCGATGTCGGCACCCTGGGCAAGCTGGAAATCCGCGGACCGCAGGCGGCCGAGTTTCTGGAGCGCGTGTACATCTCGAAGTACGCCGGACTCAAGGTCGGGATGACGCGCTACGCCGTGATGTGCGACGAGGCCGGCGTGGTGATCGACGACGGCGTGGTGGCACGGCTGGCCGACGACCACTTCTATTTCACCACCACGACCTCGGGCGCGGCACTGATCTACCGCGAACTGTCGCGCTGGAACACGCTGTGGAAGCTGGACTGCGGCATCGTCAACCTGACCGGCGCGATGGCGGCGATGAACCTGGCCGGCCCGCAGGCGAAGGCGGTGCTCGCCGGGCTGACCGACGTCGACCTGTCCTTCCCCTACCTTGCAGTGCGCGAGGGCAGCGTTGCCGGCGTGCCGGCGCGGCTGCTGCGGGTCGGCTTCGTCGGCGAATGGGGGGTCGAGATCCACGTCCCCGCCGAGCACGGCGCGGCGGTGTGGGATGCGTTGATGGCCGCCGGCCAAGCCCGCGGCATCCGCCCCTTCGGCGTCGAGGCGCAGCGCCTGCTGCGTCTGGAAAAGGGCCACCTCATCATCGGCCAGGACACCGACGGCCTCACCACGCCCGGCGAAGCGGGGCTCGACTGGGCGGTGAAGATGGACAAGCCCTTCTTCGTCGGTCAGCGCAGCCTCGTGGCCATCGCCGGCAAGCCGCGCCGCCAGCAACTGGTCGGCTTCATGCTGCCGGCCGGCCACGCATCCGCTGCGCCGAAGGAATGCCATTTGGTGATCGACGACGGCGACATCGCCGGCCGCGTCACCAGCGTCGCTTGGTCGCCGACGCTCGCGCGCCATATCGGCCTCGCCTATGTGCTGCCGGACATGGCGCAGGCAGGAAGCCAGTTTTCGATTCGCCTGACGGACGGTTCGCTGGTCACCGCCGAGGTGGTAAAGACGCCGTTCTATGACCCGGAAAACGCCCGGCAGAAGGAGACGGCATGAGCGCGATCATTTTCGAAGACGTCTCGCGCACGCCGCGCGCCGGCGTGAAGGGCCCGGGCGCCGCCGCCTGGCTCGCCACCCTCGACCTGCCGGTGCCGCGCGCGCCCAACAGTTGGTTGCCGCTGCCCGGCGGGCTCATCGCCCGTCTCGGCCTCACCGAATTCCTCGTCGAGGGCCCCGAGGCCGCGAAGCTTGTCGCGCCGCCCGCGCCTGGCGTCTACCCAGTGCTGCGCCAGGACATGGCGCTGGTGCTGCACGGCGCGTGCCTCAACGAGCTGCTGCTGGAAACCTGCAGCGTCGACTTCAGCGCGCTTGATCTGTCCGCCCGCCCGGTGGTGCTGACCTCGATGGTCGGGGTCGGCGTCACCGCCATTCCGGGCGAGGAAGCCGGCATGCCGTGCTGCCGCCTGTGGTGCGACGGCACCTACGGCGAATGGTTTATCGAAACGCTGACCGGCGTCGCCGGCGAACTCA
>JAJYXA010000048.1 GCA_021791235.1 Pseudomonadota bacterium | reverse complement strand
TTGCCCAGAACGCCCAGAACGACGTGGTGGTCGGGACGCTCAGTGAATAGATCGACGCGCCCAGCAGCGCCGCCAGTCCGCTGGCCAGCACCAGGACCAGCCCGAACAGCGCGACATGACGCAGCCGGTCGAGCGCAAACGGGCGGGCGACGCGCTGCAGCAGCCAGGCGGCCAGCAGGCATTCGAACAGGTTGACGGCGGCAAAACCGAGCGCTTGCGCCAAGGTGAAGGTCGGCAGGTCGGCGGCGATTTCCGCCGCCACGGCCGCCAGCAGGTAGAGCGGCCAGTCGCGCCGGGGGGCCAGCAAAAGCGCCGCCAGCAGAATGCCGTTCGGCAGCCAGAAGATGGCAATGCCCTCGGACATGGACGAGGCCGCCACGCCGAGCACGGCGCCCAGATAGTAGCCAAGCCCGCTAGCCAGCGGAAGCAGCGGGCGATGCCGCACCCGCTGCAAGGGTTGCCCCCGCGCGTCAGCGCGCCCGTTCAGCGCCATGCCTATCGGGCACGCGGCCTGGATTGATCGACATGCATCTTCTGCTTGTTCTCCGCTCGTTATGAAGCGGACTATCGCGAAGACGCGGTTGATCTGTCAATGGCGGTTATCAATAGTAGCGCGCGCCGGATACGGCGAAGCAGGCGCTCCCGCCGTTTCCCTGCACCACGCTCAGGCAGTACGCGAATAACGCGGCTTTTCGCTGGCGGCTTCCTTGAGGTAGCGGTCGAAACACATGCCGATGTTGCGCAGGAACAGGCGGCCGCTGGGGGTGACGCTGATTTTGTCAGCGACGACGTTCACCAGCCCGTCGTCGGCAAGTGGGGCCAGATCCGCCATCGCGTCGGCGAAATAGTCGGTAAACGCGATCCCCCACTCGCCGCCAAACGCAGCAAAATCAAGCTCCAGGTCGCACATCACGCGGGTGATCGCATCGCGCCGGATCTGGTCATCGCGTGTGAGCTTGAGGCCGCGCTCGACGGCAAACCCGGTCGCGGCGATGCGCGCCTGGTAACGCTTGAGATTCTTTTCGTTCTGCATGTAGACGTCGGCCGTCTGGCTGATGCTGGACGCGCCGAACGCCAGGATGTCGCAGTCCTTGTGCGTGGTGTAGCCCTGGAAATTGCGCCACAGCGTCTTGTTCTGCTGCGCCCGCACCAGTTCGTCGTCCGGACGCGCGAAGTGGTCGAGGCCGATGTTGACGTAACCCGCCGCACCCAGCATCTCGTTCACCGCCTGCTGCAGCCCGAGGCGGGTCGCCGAGTCGGGCAGGTCCGCCTCGCGAATCAGGTTCTGGTGTTTTTTCAGCCAGGGCACGTGGGCATAGGCAAACACCGCCAGGCGGTCGGGCGACCATTCGGTAACCCGCTCCAGCGTGCGGCGGAAACTTGCGATCGTCTGCTTCGGCAGCCCCACGATAAGGTCCAGGTTGATGCTGGAAAACCCCAGTTCGCGCGACCAGTCGAGCACCTGCTGGATGAGGAATTCCGACTGGATGCGGTTGACCGCCTGCTGCACGTCGGGGTCCATGTCCTGCACGCCGAACGACAGGCGATTGAAGCCGGATTCGCGCAGCGCCTCCAGGTGCGCGCGCGTCAGTTCGCGCGGATCGACCTCGCAACTGATTTCGGCGTCATCGGCCACGGTGAAATGCTGCCGCATCATCGCCATCAGGCGGCGGATATCGTCGGGGTTCAGGTAGGTGGGCGTGCCGCCGCCCCAGTGCAGCTGGCGCACCACGCGCGCGGGATCGACCCGCTGGGCCGTACGCGCCATCTCCTGATCGAGGGTGACCAGATAGGGCTGTGTCTTGCTGTAGTCGCGCGTCGCCACCATGTTGCAGCCGCAGTAGTAGCAGAGCGAGTCGCAGAACGGGATGTGGGCATACAGCGAGAGGCCGCGATCCGGCGCCGGCGCTGCCAGCGCCTCGGCCCAGTCGGATTCGCCAAACCCGGTGTGGAAATACGGCGCAGTGGGATACGAGGTGTAGCGCGGGCCGGGTACGCTGTATTTCTGGAGCAGTTCCAGGGTGGTCGACGTCATCGTGGCGCCCTCTCATCAGACAACAATGTCTTTTTATTATAGTACAGACCGGAAAGCCGACACGACACTGCTGAGGCGCCCACCCGGTTTTGCGGTAAAGTTTGGGGCTGGTTAACCGTTGCCAAGTACGCAAACACGCTTGGAAATCACATGTTGCCTGTCCCGCTGCTCCACATCGTTCGCTTCCTGCTGCTTGCCTTGCTGCTTGCGGGCTCGGCTGCCCGCGCCGACGAAGCGTCCGATCTGGCACAACGCGTCTACGACCGCCCCAACGGACGCGACCTCACCACACTCGGCCGCATGGTGCTCACCGAGAAGGGCCGTGCGCCGCGCATCCGCGAACTCGTCACCTACCGCCTCGAAAAAGGGCATGGCGAAACCGCCAACCTGGTCCGTTTTCTCGAGCCGGAAGACATCGCAGGAACCGGTCTGCTCAGCATCGACAAGGCCGACGGCAGCACCGACCAGTGGCTGTACCTGCCCGCACTCGACCGCGTGCGGCGCATTTCCAGTGACCGCAAGGGCGGACGTTTCGTCGGATCCGACCTGTATTTCGAGGATCTGCAGGAACGCAAGCCGTCGAAAGACCGCCACCGGCTGCTCGGCAAGCAGCTCGCAAACGGCATTCTGTGCGACGTGCTCGAGAGCGTACCGCTGGATGCCGACGATTCGGTGTACAAGAAGCGCATCAGCTGGATCGACCCCGCCACCGCGATTCCCCAGCGCGTGGATTATTTCGAACAGGACGGCAGCACCCCCAGCAAGCGCTGGCTGCTACGCACCAAGAAACGCACCCAGGGCTACTGGACGCTTACCGACAGCCGCATGATCGATCTGGAAAGCGGGCACGAAACCCGGCTGGTGATCGATACCGCGTTGTACGACCAGAAACTGCCCACCAAACTCTTCACCTCGCAAGCCCTCGCCGACGAAAGCCTGGAATCGGAATATCGCCCATGAAAAACCTGCTGCTGCCCCTGAGCCTGTCGCTCGCCGCCTTGCCCGTATTCGTCCCCGCAACCGGGCATGCGGACGACCTGCCCCCGCCGCTCGCCGTCACCCAGGACGCACCGGACGACTTGCCGCCACCCCGCACCACGACGCGCAAGCCGCGCCCGCTGCCCACCGAGGGGGCGCCTGCCGACAGCACGCAGCCAGCCGGCGCACCGGACGACCTGCCGCCTCCCCCTCCGCGCAGCCACAAGCCGAAGGCACGCGGCTTCCAGCCGTCGCTCAAGGCCGGCGTCGACGACCTGCTGCTGGAGGGGGGCAGCCTGCCCGACGCGCCCGAGGCCGATACCTATTCCACCCTGCGCACCAGCGCCTACGTCCTGTGGCAACCCCGCCTCAACTGGGAATTCCGCGCCGGTGCACGGCTCGACGGCATGACGCAGGACGGCGGCCTGGCCAGCCACCGTGAGTTGCTGGCCGACTACGGCGATACCTATGTGCGCTACCGCAACGGCGACACCCGCCTGACGTTCGGCGCGCAGACCATCATCTGGGGCCGCGTCGATGAAATCCCGCTGGCCGACCGCGTCAGCCGGGTCGACCTGACCCGATTCGCCCTCGACGACCTGGCCGATCGCCGCCGCGCGCAACTCGCCGCACGCTGGGAGCAGAACTTCGGCGACTACAAGCTGGATGCGGTGTGGCTGCCGGTGTTCCGCGGCGCGCAGCTGCCGGACGTGGCCAGCATCTGGAGTCCGATCAACCGCACCACCGGCCAGATCATCGGCATCGATCCTGCGCTCACCACCCCCTGGGTGAGTGCCGCACGCATCGACGAAGACGAACATGGCAGCGGCGGGGGCGCCCTGCGCCTCACCAAGACCGGCGACCCCGTCGATTTCGGCGTGACGCTGGCCCGCACCCGGCAGTCGCTGCCGTATTACCGCCTCGATCTGCCTGCGCTCAGGCTGACCGCCGTACACCCGTTCAACACCTTCGTCGGCGCCGACATGGAGATGGTGCGCGGCGGTCTCACCTGGCGCATGGAGGCGGGTTACACCGACAACGTGCCGGTGACGCTGCCCACCACGGCGATGGACACCACGCATTCGCTCGACTGGGTCGGTGCCCTCGAATTCTTCCCCGGCGGCGGGGACACCCGCGTCAACCTGCAACTGGTCGCGCACGCGCTGCAAACCGACCGCAGCATCCTCGAGCTGAAGGAATATTACGGTGCCAACGGCGAGGTCGAAACGAGCTTCGGCCAGGGACGCTGGAAAGCGGGGATGCGCTTTGCCAGCGGCTTCAACGTGCGCGACGTCTACCTCAGCCCCAAGCTCAGCTACGTGGGCTGGGAACCGCACGAGATCTACATCGCCGCGCATTACTTCGACGGCGAAGCACGCACCCTGGGGGGCTTCCACCAGGATCATTCGCTGATCACGATGGGCCTGCGCACCAAGTTCTAACCGGGGCCGTCGCATGAAATGGCTGAAACCCTGGATCGACGGCAGCCGCATGCTGCCGCCCTGGCTGGCGCTGGCCATCCTGCTCGGTATCCAGCTGATATCGATCCCGTTTCTGTTGAAGTTGCATTTCAACAACGCGCCCGATATCTACTCCCCCCCCGATTCGCCCACC
>JAJYXA010000039.1 GCA_021791235.1 Pseudomonadota bacterium | reverse complement strand
GGCTGGCTCGCCTCGCGGCCGATGGCGGACAGGCGCGCCGGCGCAATGCCGCTGTCGGCCAGCAGTCGGACCACACTGGTGGCGCGCACCGCCGACAACTCCCAGTTGGAGGCAAAAATCGAATTGCTGATCGGCACATTATCGGTATGGCCGGTGACCTCCAGGTTGAAGGGCTCGTTTTTCAGTCTTTCCGCCACGGCACGCAGCACCGCCAGCGATTGCGGCTCGAGTTCGGCGCGACCGGGCGAAAACAGCACGTTCGCATTGATTTCGATGCTGACACCGCGGCGGCTCTGCGTCACCCGAACCTTGCCCTCCTTGACCAGCGGCGCCATGACGTCGAGCAGATTGCTGGCCACCTCGGTCATGTGGGCCTGCTCCTCGAGCGCCTGCTGCTGTTTCAGCGTGCGTTGCCTGACTTCGGGCGGCAACGTGACCGTGGGCAATTGCGGAACCGGCGCATCGCTCGACGGCGTCCTGCCGAAAGCATCGCCGAGCGAACTGGCGAGGATGCGGTACTTGTTCTCGTTGACGGCCGAGACGGCGTACATCACCACAAAAAACGCGAACAGCAGCGTGATGAAATCGGCATACGAAATCAGCCAGCGGTCGTGGTTCTCGTGGTCGTAGGCAATGCGGCGCCGTCTGCGCATCAGAGGTAACCTTTCAGGCGTGCCTCGATAATGCGCGGGTTGTCGCCCTGGGCAATCCCCATGAGGCCGTCGCAGATGATCTCGTGCTCGCTCACCCGGCGTGAGATTGAGAATTTGATCTTGTTGGCAATCGGCAAGAACACCAAGTTGGCGAGACCGACGCCATAGATGGTCGCGACAAACGCGACCGCGATGCCTGCCCCCAGCTTGCTCGGGTCGGACAGGTTTTCCATCACGTGAATCAGACCGATCACCGCGCCCAGAATGCCCAGTGTGGGTGAATAGCCGCCTGCGGCCTCCCACACGCGTGCGGCCTGGCGTTCCGCGGTTTCGAAGCTGACGATCTGGACTTCTAGCGTATCGCGCAACTTGGCCGCGTCGGCACCGTCGATCAGCAGTTGCAGCCCCGTTTTCTGGAACGGGTCGTGCGTCATGTTGACGTGTTTCTCCAGCGCCAGCATGCCCTCCTGCCGCGCGGTATGCGACCACTGGACGACGCGGCGGATGAGTGCAGCGGACTCGGATTCGGGCGGGCGCAAGATCCATTTCGCCATGCGCACCCCCTTCATGAACACCGGCAGCGGATAATGCAGCAGCACCGCGGCCAGGGTGCCGCCTACCACAATGACGAATGCGGCCGGCTGCATGAACAGGCCGACATGACCGCCTTCCATCGCCTGGCCACCGAGGACGGCGGCCGCCGCCAGCCCGAGCCCGATCAGGCTGCCACGATCCATGCATCTTCCTTGAGTTTGGCGCGCAGTCGCGCGATGGCCTGGCCGTGCAGCTGGCAGATGCGGGATTCGCTGACACCGAAGACTTCGCTGATCTCGCGCAGGTTGAGTTCCTGTTCGTAATACAGCGACATCAACAGCTGCTCACGTTCGGGCAGGTTTTCGATACCGGCGATGATGCAGGCGCGCAGGTTGGCGTCGAGCAGTTGCGGCAACGGCATGCTGGCCTCGTCCGCCGACTGCTTGTCGAGAAAGGAATCGTCCTCGTCCGACTCGCCGAAATCCTCGAAGTACAGGAGCTGATGACCACGTGCGTCCCCGAGCATGGCCTGGTATTCCGCCAGCGGGATTTTCATGGATTCTGAAATTTCGGTTTCGCTGGGTTGCCGCCCGAGTTTGTGCTGCAGTGCGCTGATCGCCTGCTCGATCTTGCGCATCGATTGCCGCGCGCTGCGCGGCATCCAGTCGGACTGGCGCAGTTCGTCGATCATCGAGCCGCGGATGCGCTGGATGGCATAGGCCTCGAACTGCGCGCTCTGCGCCTCGTCGTAGCGGCTGATCGCGTCGAGCAGGCCGATCATGCCGGCCTGCACCAGATCGTCCTCCTCCACGCTGGGCGGCAGCCGACCCATCATGTGATGCGCCAGGCGCTTCACCATCGGCATGTATTGCGCCAGCAGATCGTTCTTCTCGCTCTTTTCGCTTTTGCCGGTTGCGGTGTACATCCCTACCCCCTTCTGCAGGCTTCCACCAGGCGGCCGCCCTGGATCACGCGCTGCATGAACCCGCCGACACTGCCCAGGCTGGCGGGCTGCGGCCAGCGCAACAGGCCGTCGGCCAGTTTACGGAACTGCGAGGTCGATTGCGCGACCGGAAACGCCTCCACCACCGAGGTGCGCAAATGGCCCGCACGCGTCAGGCGCTCGTCGAGCGGAATATAGCCCAGGTAGTCGACCGTCACACCGAGGTACTGCTCGGCAGTGTGCGAAAAATTGCGGGCGACGGCCTGTGCCTGCTCGGGCGATTCGATGCGATTGAGCAGCAGACGGAACTGGCGCTTGCCGAAATTGTGCGCCAGACGTTTCACCAGCGTGTAGGCCTGGGTGATCGCCGTGTTGCCGGGCGGCAGCACCACCATGATTTCGGAGGCGGCCAGACCCAGCGGCAGCGCATCCGGATCGGTCGCCTCCTCCATGTCCACCAGCACCACGTCAACGCCGCATTGCAGACGGTTGAAGCTCTGTGACAGCCATTCCTGGTCGCGCTCGGACAGGCGGCCCAGGCGGTTGAAGCCGCCGCCGAGCGGCAGCACCTGCACATTGTCCGGTCCGGTGAGGATCAGGGCATCCAGCGTGCAGCGCCCTGCCAGCACATCCGCCACGTCGTAGCGCGGCGTCAGCCCCAGCGCGGTGCACGCACCACGGCCGTGGCGGTCCTGATCGACGATGAGCACGTCGCGGCCGGAACGTGCCAGGGCGACGGCCAGATTGGCGGTTGCGGCGGTCTTGCCCGCGCCCTGCTGGCCCGACATCACGGTAATGACCTGAAACCCGGTCTGCCCCAGCAAGCGGCGCAGTCCGGCGGCCTGATCGCTGACGAATTTATCCAAGGGCCACCGCGCTTTCATGTTGCATGGTATGGAGGCCGCTCATCGCAAAAGCCAGTTCGCTGTCGTCCAGCTGCCACGGCGAGGACTGCGTGCGGGCCTTGAAGGCGCGATGGATGAGGTACTGGCGATTGGCCAGGTGCAGGTCTTCCGGCACGCGCTGGCCGGTCGCCAGATAGTGCACGTTCAGCTCATGGCGAATCGCGCAATCGAGCGCCGGACCGAGACTCGCCGCCTCGTCGACCTTCGACAGGATGCAGCCGTCCAGTCCGCGTGCCTGATACGCCTGCACCACTTCGTTCAGGGTATCGCCGTGGCTGGTCGCGTTCAGCAGCAGCAGGCGCTTGATCTGCTTGCCGGCCTGGCACAGCATCTCGACCTGCTCGGCGACAGCCTGGTCGCGCTGGCTCATGCCGACGGTATCGATCAGCACCGTGTGCTTGTTGCGCAGCTCGGACAGCGCCAGACGCAGGTCGGCGGCGTCGCGCACCGCATGCACCGTCACGCCGAGAATCTTGCCGTAGATGCGCAGCTGCTCGTGACCGCCGATCCGGTAGCTGTCGGTAGTCAGCAGCGCCAGCTTGTCGGCGCCGTGGCGCACCACGAAGCGCGCGGCCAGCTTGGCGGTGGTGGTGGTCTTGCCGGCGCCGGTCGGCCCCATCAGGGCGAACACGCCGCCGGCGTCGAGCATGTCGGTTTCACTCTGCATCACCTGCAGGCGCTTCATCAGCGTGTTCTTCATCCAGGCCTGTGCCTGTTCGGCGTCGCCTTTCGGCAGGGCTACCAGCATCTCGCGCGCCAGGGTGGCACTGAAACCCGCAGCCAGCATGTCGCGCATCACCGCGGCACCGGACGGATCGCGTCCCGGCAGGTCGCGCCAGGCCAGATCCGCCAGCTGGCTTTCGAGCCGCATCTGCATCGACTTGATCTCGCTGATGACGCTTTGCGCCAGCTGGGCGCTGTCCTCGCTGGGCACGGCGACCCTTTCGATCAGGCGGCGCTTGATGGTGACCGCAGGCGACGGCTCCGGTTCGGACTGCAAGTCGGTGACAGCCGGTGCCGCGCGTACCGGGGCGGACACGGGCGCCTCCACGACCGGCGGTGCCATCGCGGCGATGTCCTCCGCCGGCAGGGCCAGCACCTCGACGCCCCCCTCGACCGCGCGGTTGGAGAGGATGACCGCATCGGGTCCGAGCGCGTCGCGCAACTGGCGCATGGCCTCGCGGGATGTTTTGGCGACGATACGTTTGACGTTCATGCTGCTCCTCCTACCAGGGAAGTCACTTTGATCTGCTTGCCTTCAGGCACTTCGGCGTGTGAAAGCACTTTGAGTTGCGGCACCGTACGCCGCAGGAAACGTGCGAGTAGCGGACGCAGCACGGCCGGCGTCAGCAATACAGGGGGATGCCCGAGCGCTTCCTGCCGCTGCGTCGAGGCCTGGGCCCGCTCCAGCAAGGCATCGGCGAGGCCCGGCTCCATGCCGGCAGCATCGTGGCCTGCCTGCAGCGTCTGCAACAGCAGGCGCTCCAGACCCTGGTCGAGGGCAATCACTGGCAACTCGCTGGACGAACCGTAAATCTGCTGCACGATCGAGCGTCCCAGCGCCACCCGCACCAGCGAGGTGAGTTCGTGCGGGT
>JAJYXA010000044.1 GCA_021791235.1 Pseudomonadota bacterium | reverse complement strand
GACATCTGTTCGCTCCTGCCGGGACCGGCGGCGACGTGGCAATGCAGGCAGGACTGGTTGCAGCGGTAGCCCAGATTGAGCTGGAGCGTTTCCAGGCGTCCTCTCCGCAGGCGGGGAAAATCGGTGCGCTTGAGCAGCGGCAGGGTGGCGTGCATATCGGTTCCCGGGAGCGGTTCAAGCTTCTACCGGCAGGCCCGCGGCCTTCCATTCCGGATAGCCCTCTTCCAGGCGCCGGGCCTTGATGCCGCGATCGCGCAGCTTGGCGACGGCGTCGTAGGAGAGGACGCAGTGCGGGCCGCGGCAGTAGGCGACGACCTCCTTTTTCGGCTTGAGCTTGCGGAGATACTTCTCCAGTTCGGCCAGGGGCACGTTCACGGCCCCGGCGATATGGCCGGCCGCATACTCGTCGGCTGGACGCACGTCGAGCACGGTGACCAGCCCCTTGCGCGCCCGGTCCAGCAGTTCTCCGGCGGGGACCGGCTCCAGAGAATCCTTGACGGTCAGGTAGGTTTTGACCAGCCGTTCCACCTCCGCGATGTTCTGTTCGGCCACGCTGCGCAAGGCGTTCAGGAGGCCGACCACCTCGTCTCCGGCCAAGCGGTAATGGACGTAGAGCCCTTCCTTCTCGGCGCTCACCAGTCCGGCATGGCGCAGTTGCTGCAGGTGATGCGAGGCATTCGAGACCGGCAGGCCGCATTTCTCGGCCAGCGCTTCGACGCTGCGCTGGCCTTGCCCCAGGCATTCGAGCAGTTCCAACCTGACCGGGCTGCCGAGGGCTTTGCCGACGCGGGCGAATTGTTCAAAGAGCCGATGCTTGATGTTTGGTGTTGACATTTTCCGGGTAACCTCTACTATTCCAACAGTTGTACGAATATTAGATCAATATTGCTTGCGTGGCAAATGACGGTTTCCAGTTTGCCCCAATTTCATCACCCCGTTCGGAGAAGCGGATCCTCGCATGGACATCAGCCAGTCAATAGCGAAATACGAAGCGGCCATCCGCCTCGGCTGCTTTTTCGGCATCTTCGGGCTCATGGCCCTGTGGGAGTGGGTCGCGCCGAAACGGCGCCTGTCCGTCTCCAAGACGATACGCTGGACCAACAACCTCGGCATCGTGTTCCTGAACAGCTTCGTCCTGCGCCTGGCATTTCCCGCCGCCGGCGTCGGCATGGCGGTCTTCGCCGAAGCCGGCCACTGGGGGCTGCTGCATCACTACCCCCTGCCCTACTGGGTCGCGCTGGTCGCTTCGGTGATCCTGCTCGACCTCGTCATCTATCTCCAGCACGTCATGGTGCATGCGATACCGCTATTGTGGCGGCTGCATCGGGTGCACCACGCGGATCTGGATTTCGACGTGACCACCGGAGCGCGCTTTCATCCGCTCGAAATCCTGCTCTCGATGCTGGTCAAGTTCGCGACCATCCTGCTTCTCGGGCCGCCGGCGCTCGCCGTGGTGATTTTCGAGGTGCTGCTGAACGCCACCGCGATGTTCAACCACGGCAACGTCGCGCTGCCGAGAGGCCTCGACCGGGTGCTGCGCTGGCTGGTGGTGACCCCGGACATGCACCGCGTCCATCACTCGGTGGAAGACGACGAGACCAACAGCAATTTCGGCTTCAATCTGCCCTGGTGGGACCGTCTGTTCGGCACCTATCGGGATCAGCCGCGGGCGGGGCACGAGCGCATGAGCATCGGCATCCGCGACTATCGGGACATGAAGTGGTGCGCTTGGCTGCCGGGCATGCTGGCCATGCCGTTTCACGGCCGGATCGGCGCCTATGCGATCAACCGCAGGCAATGGGAGAACAGCGATGCTCGCTAGGCTGACGCGCTTCACCCTGGGGGCGGCGCTCCTCGCCGGCATCGCGCTGGCGGCGCTCTATCGCCAGCAGTTTTCCGCCGCGGCGCTGCAAGCCTGGATGCACCATGCCGGCGTGGCGGCGCCGCTGATCTTCATGGCGCTCTATGCGGCGGCAACCGTCCTGTTTCTCCCCGGTTCGGTGCTGACCATTGCCGGCGGCGCGCTGTTCGGGCCGGTCTGGGGCACGCTCTACAGCCTGACCGGCGCCACGCTGGGGGCGACGCTGGCCTTCCTGGTCGCCCGCTATCTCGCTTCCGGCTGGGTCGCGCGCAAGGCCGGCGGCCGCCTCAAGCAGTTGATCGAGGGGGTGGAGAAGGAGAGCTGGCATTTCATCGCCTTCGTCCGTCTCGTGCCGCTGTTCCCCTTCAACCTGCTGAACTATGCGCTGGGGCTGACCCGGGTCAGCTTGCCCCACTTCATCGTCACTTCCTACATCTGCATGCTGCCGGGGGCGATCGCCTTCACCTACCTGGGCTACGCCGGGCGGGAGGCGGCTGCGGGCAGCGCCGGCAGCATCCAGAAGGGCCTGCTGGCGCTCGGTCTGCTGGCGATGATCGTTTTTCTGCCGCGCCTGATACGCCGGCTGCGCGGCACTCCCATGCTCGCCGTCCACGAACTCAAAAGGAAGCTGGACGCCGGCGAGGACCTGCTGGTTCTCGACGTCCGGGAGGCGAAGGATCTGAGCGGCGATCTGGGCCATATTGCGGCAGCCCGCAATATTCCCCTGGAGGAATTGCCACGGCGCCTGGCGGAACTGGAGGCGCATATCAAGCGGCCGATCGCGATCGTCTGCCGCACCGACAAGCGCTCCGCGGCGGCGGCGCAACTGCTGTCCGGGAAGGGATTTTCGGACGTCCGGGTGACGCGCGGAGGAATGACCGAGTGGAACAAGAGCGGCTTCCCGGTGGAAAGATGAAGCCCGGACGCGGCGCGCGCGCCGATCTCGAGCATCAACTGTGGAACATACGATGATGCATATCCGAAAGAAGAAGACCGTCGTTGTCGGCGTCGTCCTGCTCGCCTTGCTCGCCTTCCTGGTTTGGCGGCTGATCCGTCCGATGGACATCTTCGTGGTATCGAAGGCGTTTGAACGACCGGTCTCAACCGCGGTCACGCCGGCGTCGCTCCCGTCCTTGAGCGCCACCGGCTGCGCCGCTTGTCACCCGGCGTTTTACCGGGAGTGGTCGACCAGCATCCACAGCCAGGCCTGGACCGATCCCTATTTCCAGAAGGATTGGCGGTTTGACGGCCAGCAGCAGATCTGCAAGAACTGCCATATCCCGCTCGATCGCCAGCAGGAGAACAAGGTCGTCGGATTCAAGGACAAGGGAAAATGGCACCCGATCCTGGCGCCCAATCCGGCGTTCGATCGAGAACTGCAGCACGAGGGCGTCACCTGCGCCGCCTGCCACCTCCGGGACGGCAAGATCCTCGGTCCCTATGCCAGCAAGAGCGCGCCGCATCCGGTGGAAAAAATCGCCAATACCAATGAAATCTGCTTCAAGTGCCATGTCGTGAGCGGAAAACGCTGGGATACGTTCTACCGGATTCCGCCCTGCGGCACCGTCGCCGAGATTCGTAACACCCCCGGCGCTAACAGGAGCACCCCACCCGTTGCTGCGAACGGCACGGCCGGCAGCGAAATCTTCAGGCCGGGCGATGCGGCGCTCAACTGCGTCCAGTGCCACATGCCGCTGGTCGAACGGCCCCTGGTCGTGGGCGGCAAGGTCCGGATGGTGCGCCGCCATCTGTGGCGCGGCGGGCATGACCCGGCAATGGTGAAGCAAGGGCTGGACGCCGTACTGCGCGAGGCACCGGCACCATCGCCCGGCCAGCGCTCCTTTACGCTGACGCTGACCAACACCGGGGCCGCGCACTATCTTCCGACCGGAACACCGGACCGCTACCTGAGCGCCTCCATCCGTCTGGTCGATCGCAATGGCGCCGTGTTGCGCGAAGATCACCATACCCTGAGGCGGAGCATCATGTGGCGCCCCTTCATCGTCGATCTGCGGGACACCCGCTTGCCGCGTTGGCAGCCGAGAGTTTTCCGCTTTGATGTCGATTCCAGTCGTTATCCAACGGCGGTGGCGGTGGAAGCGCAGGTGCGCTACCACCTGGTCGACGAAGCTCGTAGAAAGCGCATCGGTTACGAGAACAAGGAGCCGATCGCCTATGAGGTGTTTCATGCCCGTATCGCTCTGGATCGGGAGAAGACGAATTGACCACGACCGGTATGGATGCACACGCCAAGCCTGTTTCGGCGCGGCGGAAATCTTGACGAAAAAAAACAGATCTGGCGGCATTACCGACCGCCGTTGACGACACTAGGCCGCACAAAGGGGATCCCATGTTCAAATTCTCGCTGGTAGATTTTTCCATCCGCCGCCCGAAGCTGGTGCTGCTGTTGGTCGGACTGCTGACTCTGCTGTTCCTCACCCAGTTTCCGAAGATCCGCACGGATACCAACCCGAAGCACATGCTGCCGGCGACCTCGGACGTTAGGGTCTGGAACAACAAGGTGGACAAAACTTTCGGACTCTACGCGGACACCATCGTCGTCGGCGTGGAAAATGATGCGGGAGTGCTCAACCGGGCGACCCTCGGCCGCATTGCCCGTATCACCGACGGCATTCTCGGGCTGAACGGCGTGGCCTCGCGCGACGTCAGCAGTTTCTCGACGATCACCAACGTGACCGCCGAGGCGGGCAGCCTCAACGTCGGGCCGCTCATGCCGGCCGCCCCCAAGACCGACGCCGACGTCGAAGCACTGCG
>JAJYXA010000216.1 GCA_021791235.1 Pseudomonadota bacterium | reverse complement strand
CGACCGCTCGCAGCACCGCAACCGGGCCCAGGCGATGAGCGTGCTGGCTGCGCGCCTCAAAGACCGCGAAATCCAGGCGCAGCACGCCGCCGAGGCCAGCACCCGCAAGAGCCTGATCGGCACGGGCGATCGCTCCGACCGCATCCGCACCTACAACTTCCCACAGGGGCGCATCACCGACCACCGCATCAACCTCACGCTATACAAGATCGATGCGATGATGGACGGCGACCTGACCGAACTGTTCGATGCGCTGGCGGCCGAGCATCAGGCCGAACTGCTGGCGACGCTGGCCGGCGAGGGCTGAGGCGGTGAAAGATGGGGCAGCCAGCGTTGCCGGTCTGATTGACGATGCCAGCGCGCGCATTTCAACCGCGCTCGGCCTGGAAAAACGCGAGGCGCGCCTGGAAGCGCGGGTACTCGCCGCGTTTGCCTGGGATGTAGCCCCGGCCTGGCTGATTGCGCACGACACCGACCCGCTGACCGAGGCGCAAAGCGCGCAATTCGAGATGCTGTTGGCACGCAGGCTGTCCGGCGAACCGGTCGTCCACCTCACGGGCACGCGGGAATTCTACGGTCGCAGTTTTCAGGTGTCGCCCGACGTCCTGATCCCGCGTCCCGATACCGAACTGCTGGTCGAACTGGCGCTTGCGCGCATGCCCCCCGGCCAGGCTGTGAAAGTGCTCGATCTCGGTACCGGCAGTGGCTGCATCGCCATCACCCTGGCGCTGGAACGTCCGCTTGCACAGGTTACGGCAGTGGATCGTTCCGCCGCCGCGCTGGCCATTGCCCGGCACAATGCCGACATGCTCGACGCTCGTGTCGAGTTCCTGAACAGCGACTGGTTCGACGCACTTTCCGGACGACGCTTCGACCTCATCGTCGGCAACCCTCCCTATATCGCCGCCGCCGACCCCCATCTGACGCACGGCGACGTACGCTTTGAACCCCTGAGCGCGTTGGCCGCCGGGCCAGATGGCCTGGAGGACCTGCGCCGGCTGGCAGCGGCGGCCGGCGGCCATCTCCTGCCCAGCGGCGCGCTGCTGCTGGAACATGGGTACGACCAGGCCGACGCCGTTCAGGCCTTGTTGCAGTCTGCGGGTTTTCATCCTGTTCAAAGCTGGCCGGATCTGTCGGGCATCCGCCGCGTCAGCGGCGGCGACCTGTCGGAATAATTTACACTCGCGCGCGTCGCGGCTCCGCCAGGATCACCGCACCACCCGCCCAATGGGCATTTCAGGCCGGGCGGTGTATATTTGGTGCGATTCTTGCTGCATCCGGTACGAAACCAAATAATGACCGAGGCATGCCATGTCTGACCTTACCCATGACAACATCCCCGCAACTGCTCAAGACGAAACGATCGACCAATCCCGCCGCAAGCTGGCGGGCGCCGCGCTGGGCGTGTCGGTGGTTTTCACGCTGGCGAGCCGTCCGGTATTGGCGGCCGACCAGTGCATGTCGCCTTCGGCTGCCGTTTCGGGCAATCTGAGCCAGCATGGCACGCCTACGCTGTGTAGCGGCAGGACGCCGGGGTACTGGAAAACGCATCCTGAATCCTGGCCATCTCCCTATCTTCCCGGGAGCTGCAACGGCGGTCAGAATATCTGCAACCAAGCCCAGAACTGGAAAAACGGCACCTTGTTCCATCCGCTTTTTTCCGGAACCCAGTTCATGGCGGATCTTGATGGCAATCCTGGCACGCCCAAGACATCGCTTTCCATGATGCAGGTCTTGATGTTGAGCGATGGCTCCAATCCATGGGGCCTGACCGACCCCGACAATTTGGGTGCGCATATTGTCGCCGCGTTGCTGAACGCCAGCACTACGCCAAGCTTGACGCCCGTACTGTCGGCAACCGATGTGATCAATATATGGAACGAATGGGTGAGCAAAGGGTATTTTGAGCCCACGGCCAACGTACAATGGAACTCGGCGCAGATCGTGGATTACCTCAAGACCACCATGCCCGTGTGACCTGAGTTTTCCTTCAATACGTTTCCCGACTCACACACGATTGGCACGTTTCCAGATCAAGTCCTTTGAACAGGAAGCTGTCGTATTCGATACGGCATCCGGCGACACCCACTACCTCGCGCCGTTCAACGTGGTACTGTTCCAACTGGTCCAGAGCAATCCGGGCATGACGTTGGACGAGATGCATGTAGCCCTGGCCTCCCGGCTATCTCTCGGGGTCGGCCCGGATCTCGTCCATCAAACGGACCAGGCGCTCGCCAGCCTGCGCCTGATCGGCCTGCTGGAAACACCATGAAATTGCTCCAGCTTCTTCCATCCGATTTGCGGCATCAACTCGCCGGAAACGGCGTATGGCTGCGTACCGGGCCCTTCTCGCTCAGGATCCGCTCGCGCCTGCCGCGTGTCGCCGAGGGACTGGCGGAGCTTTACGGCCAATTTGAAGTACGCAGTTCGCATCAGGCCTTTGCGGATTTTCATGTCGAACTGAATCCTCCCTCCCGCCTGCGACGCTGGTTCCGCCCCCAAGTCAATTTTTCCTTCGACGGCGCCCAGCCCTTCAAGCCCCTACCACTGGATCAGGCCTACCCCATGCTGGAATGGGGCTTGAACTGGTGCGTATCGATGCATGCGCACCACTACCTGATCATTCATGCCGCCGTGGTGGAGAAGAATGGTCTGGCAGCCATTCTTCCGGCACCGCCCGGCTCGGGAAAAAGCACTCTGACCGCAGGACTGGTTTTGTCAGGCTGGCGGCTGCTTTCTGACGAACTGACGCTGATCGACCGCAAGACGGGCCTGCTTCATGCATTGCCTCGCCCCGTCAGCCTGAAAAACCAGTCGATCGATGTCATCCGCCGGTTCAGCCCCGAAGCATTCATCAATCGCGTCTCCCACGATACGGCCAAAGGTTCCGTGGCACACATGCGCCCCCCCCGGGACAGCGTTCTGCGCCAGCATGAACCGGCTCGCCCTGGCTGGGTGATTTTTCCGAAATGGGAAGCCGGTGCTGCAACGCAGTTGACTCCCCGCTCCCGTGCCGAGACATTCATGTTTCTGGCTCAGAACGCATTCAATTACAGCCATCTTGGTGCAGATGGCTTCCGTGTCGGCACTGCACTGATCGACCAGACGCTCTGCTACGATTTCCGCTACAGCGCGTTGGATGAGGCTGTCGCTGCTTTCGATCGCCTGGCGGAGCAGCGAATTCCCTGAAACCCATGAAATCCGTGTCCCGCGATTTGCTCACCCGCACGCTGCGCTCACCCGATGCCGTCAGTCTTTTTTCGATGGGAGAATGGGACATTCTGGTACGGCAGGCGCGCAGCGCCGGCCTGCTGGCACGCCTTCGCCATTTGCTCGCCCAATACAACCTGATAGAAGCCATTCCGGCCGAAGCGCGCTGGCATTTTGACGCTGCCGCGACGCTGGCCGCGAAGCAACAACTGGCCGTGCGCTGGGAAGTGGAAAAAATCCGCGCTGCACTTGCAGGGCTGGCCATCCCCATCATCCTGCTGAAGGGGGGCGCCTATGTCATGGCAAACCTGTCCGCAGCAACCGGGCGCCTATTCAATGACATCGACATCCTGGTGCCACGGAAGCAACTCGGCCCAGTCGAAGCTGCACTCATGCTCGCAGGCTGGCATCCGACATTGCTGTCGGTCTATGATCAGCGCTACTACCGGCGCTGGATGCATGAAATTCCACCGCTGCAGCATGTCATGCGCGCCACGGTGATCGACGTGCATCACGCGATCCTGCCCGATACTGCTCGTTACCACCCCGACTCCGCCAAACTGCGCAGCCGGGCCGTCGCGGTGGACGACCTGCCCGGCATCCATGTGCTGGCGGCGGAAGACCGCATCCTGCATTCGGCCACGCATTTGTTCCACGACGGCGAACTGCCGCACGGCCTGCGCGACCTGACCGACCTCGACCTGCTGCTGCGCGACGCCGCTGCCGATCCCGATTTCTGGCCCCGCCTGACCGCGCGCGCCGACGAACTGGAACTCGGTCGCTCGCTGTTCTACGCCCTGCGATATCTGCGCCATTTCCTCGATACGCCGATCCCCGGCAGCGTGATGGCCGCCCTCGATGCCGCCGCGCCGAATCGCGTCACGCTCGCCCTGATGGACCGCATTTTCACGCGTGTGCTCGCGCCTGCGCATGCCAGCTGCGCGGACGCTTTCACACCGCTTGCACGCCAGGCCGCCTTCGTGCGCGCCCACTGGCTGCGCATGCCTGCGCATCTGCTGATCCCGCACCTGTTCCACAAGGCCTTCATCAGCCCCTATCAGCGCGACCCGAAACCGGCTTGACGTCGCATCCGTCGCGCGTATAATTCCCGACTATTCCAGTCAAGTATTGTTCAGGAGCCCACCATGACGACCCCTCTCGACCGCATCCGCGACCAAGTCACCAACAACACCGTCGTGCTGTATATGAAAGGCACGCCCCAGTTTCCGCAGTGCGGCTTCTCGTCGCGCGCAGCACAAGTGCTGCAGGCCTGCGGTGTGAAGGACTTCCTGGCGGTCAACGTGCTGGCTGATCCGGAGATTTTCGAAAACCTGAAGTACTACGCCAACTGGCCGACTTTCCCGCAGCTGTATGTGAAGGGCGAGTTGATCGGCGGCTCCGACATCATGATCGAGATGTACCAGAAGGGTGAAA
>JAJYXA010000298.1 GCA_021791235.1 Pseudomonadota bacterium | reverse complement strand
GCTCGAACTGCATGACGTCGCAGCGGTGCTGGGGGATGGCCTGCCTGCGTTGCGCTTGGCGCAGGTACGTGGCCAGGCGATGTGGCAGCGCGGTCCCGAGGGCCAGCGCGTGGCGTTCGACAAGCTGCGCGTGGCGCGCCCGGGCGCGGCCCTGGGCGCACCGTTCAATGCGGGCGTGTCGTGGGGGGGGACGTCACACGAAATCACGGCCCAGGCGCTCAGCCTGGGCGGCTGGCAATCGCTGTTGCCGAGCCTGCCGATGGACGAGGCGCTGCGTCGGCACCTGCAAACCCTGCAACCGCAGGGCCGCTTCGACCTGTTGCGGTTCCGCTGGAGCGGGGCGCAGCCCGGGCTGGACAATTTCAGCGTCGCCGCCCGCTTCAGCGGACTTGGCGTGACGGCGGTCGACAACCAGCCGGGTCTGAGCAACCTGAGCGGGCGTATCGAGGGCGATGCGCGCACAGGGGTGTTCGAGATCGATTCGCAGCAGATGAAACTGAGTCTGCCCGACCTGTTCCGCGAACCCACGTTCGCGATCGACAGCCTGCATGCGCGCGGCAAGTGGGAAAAAACGCCGCGTGGCCACCGCCTGACGCTGGACGACATGGCATTCGCCAACCCCGACATGGCCGGTACAGCGAAGGGTTCCTACGAACTGATCCCCGGCCAGCGCGGCGTCATCGACCTGGCGGCGCATCTGAGCCGCGCCGAGGGCACGGCGGTGTACCGCTACCTGCCGAAACACGTCGGCGACCTCACGGTCAACTGGGTGAAGCAGGCGGTGGTGACCGGGCATTCCGACAACGTGCAGCTGAACCTGAAAGGCGATCTGGCGCAATTCCCGTTTGACCAGGGCAACGGCGTATTCCGCGTCGATGCGCTGGTGAAGGATGGCGTGATCGACTATGTGCCGGGCTGGCCGCGCATCGATGGCATCCAGGCGCGCCTGCTGTTCCAGGGCAGGACGATGGAGGTGACCTCCAGCCAGGCGCGGATTTACGGCGCGGCCCTGTCGCAGGTGAAGGCCGTGATCCCGGACCTGCTGCATCACGACGAGCAACTGCGCGTCGATGGCCAGGCCAATGGGCCCATCCAGGACTTCATCCGCTTTGCCAACACGAGCCCGGTCGGCGGGCGGCTGCGCGGTTTCACCGACACGCTGGACGGCAGCGGGCCGATGAAACTCGCCCTCAGCCTGCAGATCCCGCTGCGTCGCAGCCACGACACCACGCTGGCCGGCCGTCTGTCGTTTCAGGGGGATAGCTTGCTGCCGCCTGCCCTGCCGCGGCTCGACCAGGTGCGCGGCGACATCGATTTCACCGGGAACAGCCTGAGCGCGAAGAATCTCGCCGCACAGTTTCTCGGCGGCCCGCTGCGCGTCGACACGCAGACCCGCTCCGGCCACGTGCAGATTCTGGCGCAGGGGCGTGCCACGGGGACGGGCCTGACCGCCTGGCTCGGCGGCGCGTGGAAGGATCAATTGTCGGGACAGGCGGCATGGCGCGGCCAGATCGATCTGGAGCCGGTGGGCGAGCGCGTCCGCGTCGAGTCCGATCTGGTCGGGCTGGGCAGCAGCCTGCCGGCGCCGCTGGCAAAAACGGCTGCGCAACCGCTGCCGCTGGTGGCGACCAGCCAGCCGCTCAGTGATGGCCCGCTGCACGAAGTGCAACTCGGCAAGATCGTGGGCGCGGTCTGGCGCAGCACTGCGGACGGGCGCTTCGGCCGGGGCGAAATCCGTTTCGGCGGCCGCGCCGTGATGCCGGGCGAGCCGGGACTGCGACTGGCCGGCAGCGGGCGCGGCCTGGATATCTCGGGCTGGATGGGCTTGCTGCCTGGCGGCGAAGGCGGCGAGACCTTGCCGTTGTCGGCGATCGACCTGAGCTTCGACGCGTTCGACCTGATGGGGCGGCGCTACCCGGATGTGCGCCTGCAGGGGCGCACCCGCGGCGGGTTGCTGCGCACCCAGGTGAGCGGTCGCGGCTTGAATGGCGTCCTCACCTATCGCCCGGGGGGTGACCAGCCTGCGCGGGTGTCGGCGCAGTTCAGGGAATTGACCATTCCAGCCCGGCTGTCGCCTGCCGGAACGGAAGCGGGCACCAACATGAAGGCATCGGATTTTCCGATGCTGGATGTGACGGTGGATGATTTCCGCATGCAGGATCATGCGCTCGGGCGGCTGGAGGCCGTGGCGCACGGCGCGCCGCAAGGGCTGGTGATCGACAGCCTGCAGTTGACGCATCCCGACAGCGTGTTCCGCATGAACGGCCTGTGGCGTGACAGCGGCACGGGCGAAACCCGTGCCGACCTGAGCCTGAACGTACACGATGCGGGCAAGCTGCTGGCCCGCTTCGGCTATCCCGATACGCTCAAACGCGGCAGCGCGGACATCCAGGGCAACGCCACCTGGGAAGGCTCGCCCGCCGATTTCGCGCTGGCCACCCTGGCGGGGCAGCTCGATTTCAAGGCCAGGGGCGGGCAGTTCCTCAAGATCAATCCCGGCGTCGGCAAGCTGCTCGGCGTGCTGAGCCTGCAATCGCTGCCGCGCCGGCTGAACTTCGATTTCCGTGATATCTTCAATGAAGGCTATGCCTTCGACGACATCGGCGCCACCCTGCGCATTGCGCGCGGCGTGGTCTACAGCGACGACTTCAAGATGCGCGGGCCGGCAGCCAAGGTCAACATGTCCGGACTGGCCGACCTCAATCAGGAAACCGTGCAGCTGCGGGTGAAGGTGATCCCGAAACTGTCCGAAGGCGTGGCTGTGGCCGGTGCCCTGCTCGGCGGGCCGTTGGCCGGAGTGGGTGCGCTGGCCGCGCAAAAACTGTTGCGCGACCCGATCGAAGAAGTCATCAGCCAGGAATACATGGTGACCGGAGCGTGGCAGGCACCCGATGTCCAGCGACTGTCCAAGGCGAAGGCCAAACCTGAAAATCCAGTGTCCGAACCCTGATTGTGGAACACGACCATGACGACAAAAAAACCCGCTAAAACCACCGTTGCCCGTTCCAAAGGCGCGCAAGTCAAAAAATCGGCCCCGCAGGCGGGCACCGTGCGTGTGGCCGCCATCCAGATGGCGTCGGGTCCCAACGTCTCGGCCAACCTGGCCGAGACCGAACGCCTGATCGAACTGGCGGTCGAGGCGGGCGCGCGCCTGATCGTGCTGCCGGAATTTTTCTGCATCATGGGATTGAAGGATGCCGACGTGGTGAAGGTGCGCGAAGCCGAAGGCCACGGCCCGATCCAGTCCTTCCTCGCGCGCATGGCGAAGAAGCACCACATCTGGCTGGTCGGCGGCTCGGTGCCGCTGGAAGCCGGCGCGGCGAACAAGGTGCGCAACAGCTGCCTGGTCTACGACGAGCGCGGCAAGCAGGTGGCGCGCTACGACAAGATCCACCTGTTCGGCCTCGACCTCGGCAACGAGCGTTATCAGGAAGCCAAGCTGATCGAGCCGGGCGACAAGGTCGTCGTCGTCAACAGCCCGTTCGGCCGCATCGGCCTGTCGATCTGCTACGACCTGCGCTTCCCCGAGCTGTACCGCGCCATGCCAGACGTCGACATCATCGTGGTGCCGTCGGCGTTCACCGCCACCACCGGGCGCGCGCATTTCGAGACCCTGATCCGCGCGCGCGCGATCGAGAATCTCGCCTACGTGGTCGCCCCGGCGCAGGGCGGCTATCACCTGTCGGGCCGCGAAACCCACGGCGACAGCATGATCGTCGATCCTTGGGGCGTGGTGCTCGACCGCCTGCCGCGCGGCTCCGGCGTCGTCATCGCCAACATCAACCCGGCCTACCAGGCCAGCCTCAGGAAGAGCCTGCCCGCGCTGCAGCATCGCTTCATCCAGTGCCAGCAGATCCAGGTCGACGTGGTCGAGCGCCGCGTCGTGGCCAAGCGCGAGCCCAGCAAATAATCCAGGATACAGCCATGAACCCTACCGACGCTTTCGTTCCCATCCAGACCGCCGAGCAGCTGTTCCGTTCCGCCGAAGCCACCCTGCTGACGCCGAACGGGCTTGACGCTGACAAGCTCGCGCCGGTGTTCGGGCGTCTCTTGACGCACGACGTCGACTACGCCGATCTGTACTTCCAGTACTCGCGTTCGGAAGGCTGGAGCCTGGAAGAGGGCCAGGTCAAATCCGGCAGCTTCAACATCGACCAGGGCGTCGGCGTGCGCGCGATCTCGGGCGAGAAGACCGCGTTCGCCTATTCCGACGACATCAGCCTCGACGCGCTCGGCGCCGCCGCCGACGCCACCCGCGCCATCGCGCGCGCCGGCCAGCAGCGCCAGACCGCCATCGCGCAGCGCGGCGAAGGCCGCCTGCTTTACAACGCGGTCGACCCCCTCGTCAGTTTGCAGGATGCCGACAAGGTCGCCCTGCTGGAGCGGCTGGAGAAGAAGGCGCGCGCGATGGACCCGCGCGTGATCCAGGTGATGGCGAGCCTCGCCTCGGAATACGAAGTCATCTTCGTCGCCCGTTCCGACGGCCACCTGGCCGCCGACGTGCGGCCGCTGGTGCGCCTGTCGCTGCAGGTCATCGCCGAGCAGGACGGCCGCCGCGAGCAGGGCAGCGGCGGCGGCGGCGGCCGCTTCGACTACAGCTACTTCACCGACGACATCCTGGAAAAATACGCGCGCCAGGCCGTGCACCAGGCCATGGTCAACC
>JAJYXA010000052.1:2262-4664 GCA_021791235.1 Pseudomonadota bacterium | reverse complement strand
TGGCTTCGCCGACGCCGGGCGCTTCACAGGCGGCTTTCCTGTCGGCACGGCACAAGCCGCCCAAGCCACCAAAGCGTCCGATCAGTTCGCGCCCGAGATCAACCGCGCTCTTGCCGACCACGCCGGTGCGCAGGAATACCGCAACCAGTTCGGCGTCGCTCAGTGCGGCGGCCCCCTGCTTCAGCAGTTTCTCGCGCGGACGCGCGTCTTCCGGCCAGTCCCGAATCGCCATGACCCTTCCCCTCCCGTAGAATGTGCCATTTTCATGGAAAGCAGGCAGGGAATCGAGACCGTGTCGCTGGCAGGCAAGAAAATCATTCTGGGGGTGACCGGCGGGATCGCCGCCTACAAGGCGGCGGAACTGTGCCGCCTGCTGGTCAAGGCCGGCGTCGACGTGCACGTGGCGATGACCGCTGCCGCGCAGCAGTTCGTCACGCCGCTGACCTGTCAGGCCCTGTCCGGCAAGCCCGTGCTGACGTCCTTGTGGGATGCTGCCAGCGGCGACGGCATGGAACACATCCACTTGTCGCGCGACGCCGACCTGATCCTGGTGGCGCCGGCCTCGGCCGATTTCCTGGCGAAGCTCGCGCACGGCCGCGCCGATGACCTGCTGACAACGCTGTGTCTCGCGCGCAGCTGCAGGCTGGCCGTCGCACCGGCGATGAACCGTGAAATGTGGGCGGCGGCGGCGACCGGACGCAACCTCGAACAACTGCGGGCGGACGGCGCGGCCGTGCTGGGGCCGGCGGCGGGCGAGCAGGCCTGCGGCGAAACCGGCCTCGGCCGGATGCTGGAGCCGGCCGACATCCTGGCCGTCCTGTCGGGCTTGCTGGGCACAGGGCCGCTTGCCGGCAAGCGGGTCCTGATTACCGCCGGCCCCACTTTCGAGGCGATCGATCCGGTGCGCGGGCTGACCAACCGCAGTTCCGGCAAGATGGGCTATGCGGTGGCGCAGGCAGCGGCCGAGGCCGGCGCCGCCGTGTGCCTGGTGTCGGGGCCGACCTGCCTGGCCACACCGGCAGGCGTGCGCCGCGTCGACGTGCAAAGCGCGGCCGAGATGCGCGACGCGGTGCTGGGTGAACTGCCGAGCGACGTATTCATCGCGGTGGCGGCGGTGGCCGATTACCGGCCGGATGCCGCGGCGGCGCAGAAGATCAAGAAATCTACCGAGGGATTGACGCTGAATCTGGTCGCCAACCCCGACATCCTGGCCGAGGTCGCCGCCTTGCCCGATGCGCCGTTCTGCGTGGGATTCGCCGCCGAGACCGAGCGCCTGGCCGAGCATGCCGAAGCCAAGCGCCTGAAGAAGAAACTGCCGCTGCTGGTCGGAAACCTGGCGCAGGAGACGCTGGGGCAGGACAGCGCCGAACTGGTGCTGTTCGACGAGCAGGGCCAGCACCCATTGCCGCGGGCCGATAAATCAACCCAGGCGCGTGCCCTGATCCGCCACCTTGCCACTTTGCTCAACTGACGAAATCCCGACGAATATGAAGATGGATGTGAAGATTCTCGACGCCCGCCTGCGCGATCAGCTGCCGCATTACGCCACGCCAGGCGCTGCCGGACTCGATCTGCGTGCCTGCATCGATGGTCCGATCGTACTGGCGCCGGGCGAAACTCAACTGATTCCCACCGGCATGGCGATCCATCTGGCCGATCCGGGCTACGCCGCGCTGATCCTGCCGCGCTCCGGCCTCGGCCACAAGCACGGCATTGTGCTGGGCAACCTGGTGGGGCTGATCGACTCGGATTATCAGGGCCAGCTCATGGTGTCCGCCTGGAACCGCGGCCAGCAGGCGTTCGAACTGACGCCGATGGAGCGGCTGGCGCAACTCGTCATCGTGCCGGTGGTGCAGGCCGTATTCAACGTAGTGGAAGATTTCGAGACCAGCCAGCGCGGCGAGGGTGGATTCGGCAGCACCGGCCGGCAGTAGTGTCGGCATTCTTTACATTTGAGTAGCGAGCGCACCCGGCAGGTTGGTTTGCCGGGTGTGTGCATGTCAGGGCATGGAATTTGCTGTATTGAAGCCATGTCGGCGGGTGTCTGAAGCGTGGATGCCTGTCATTGCGGAGAAACACATACTAAGAGGTTGGAGAGCCGGCTGGCGCAGTCATGCCCCATACGTCCATATCGCGGTTTGGTCTGATCCTGGCCGCAGCCCTGGTGCTGCTGGCAGGACTTGTCACGTCTGTGATTTATCTGACGCGGCCCCAGGCACAGCCGGTGCCGGAAGAACTGGGCAATCCGGTGATGGCGACGCAGATCGAATTCCTCGCGGATGCCATGAAGCGCAGCGCCGCGCGGATTGCCGCGCATCCGCAGACGCTGGCGTGTTTTGCCAGCGGCGCGCCGGATGTCTGTCAGGCGCAGGCGGCCAACCTGCAGGCCCTGAATCAGGACG
>JAJYXA010000052.1:0-2252 GCA_021791235.1 Pseudomonadota bacterium | reverse complement strand
GCCGGGCGACACGCGCCAGCTGCTGGCCAACGCCGGGCGCGGTAGCGGGGCGACGGCCACCGCCACCTTCAACCTGTCCCTGTCGCACCCGGTGACGGGTGCCGACGGCAAGCGGCTCGGCTATGTCATCGTCGAGCAGAGCGTGCCGCAACTGCAGGCGCTGTTCGACACCCTGCCGTTGCCGGACGCCGCCGCCTATGCCGAGTTGCAGCAAAGCGGCGGCAGCGATACCGCCATGGTGCTGATGCGGCGCGGCAACCAGGCGATCAAGCGGAACACCCGTCCCACCCTGATTGCGCTGGCCGGAACGCCCTGGCAGATCGCCGTATGGCGCCCGGTCACGCCGGTGGTCGAGAGCGTGGCGCCCTATGTGCTGGGCTGGCTGGTGGCCAGCCTGGTCATCGCCATCCTGGTGACGGGCACCATACTGGCGGTGCGCAACCGGGTGACCGACAACCTGCGCACGCTGGTGAAGCTCACCAACGACCTGCGCCAGCAGCGTCTGCGCGCCGATTATCCGGTCAGCCTGGCGGAGTTCCAGACGCCGCTCGAGACCATGCTGAAACTCGGCAAGGTGATGCTGGGCAAGCAGAAGGAAGTCTCGTCGCAGGCCCGGCTCGATCACCTGTCCAAGGTCAACAACCGGCGCAGCTTCGACGAGAAGCAAAAGGAGTTGTTCGCCACCCTCAAGGACGGCTGGACCCATAGCCTGCTGATTCTCGACATCGACAACTTCAAGCAGGTCAACGATACCTTCGGCCACGAGGCGGGCGACCAGCTCATCATCAAGTTCGGCAATGCGCTGAAAACCTGCCTGCGCAACAGCGACTTCATCGCCCGCCTGGGCGGCGACGAATTCTGCGTGCTGTTTCCCTACACGCCGCTCGATCGCGCGCAGGAACTGGCCGAACGCCTGCGCGGCAACATGCCGGAAAGCGTCGAGCTGATACCCGGGGTGACGCAGAAACTGTCGTGGAGCGGCGGCATGTCCGAATTCAGCCGCGACGACCGCGAGGAAAACGAAGCGCTGGCGCGTGCCGATGCGGCGCTGCTGGAAGCCAAGCGCGGCGGCCGCAACGCCACCCGGATCAGGGCCGCCGCCTGAGCGTGGCTGTTGCCGCTTTAGCGGCTGTACAGCCACGGCCTGCCCCTCGCGGGTAGAGTGCGGCCGCCAGCAGGGCGATCCCCAGTAGCCCCCACAGCGCGAGTACCGGCGCATTGCCCCAGCGCACGTACGGCGTGCTGCCGGCGTAGCCCTGAATTTCACCGGACAGGCTGCCGGCGGTGAAGAGCGGCAGGCTGGCCAGCACACGGCCTTTTGCGTCGATGATCGCCGTGAGGCCGGTGTTGGTCGCGCGCAGCATCATGCGCCCGGTTTCCAATGCGCGCATCTGCGACATCTGCGCGTGCTGCCAGGGCGCCAGCGAATCGCCGAACCAGGCCAGGTTGCTGACGTTGACCAGCACGCTCGCTTCCGGCAGCTGACGGATGATCTCCTCGCCGAACGCGTCCTCGTAGCAGATGTCGGCCGCCACCCGCTGGCCGCCGATGGCGAGCGGGCGCTGGTCGACGGCGCCGCGCGCGAAATCCGACAGCGGGATATGCAGCACCTCGATCACCCAGCCCCACACCGCCTTCAGCGGGATGTATTCGCCGAATGGCACCAGGTGCACCTTGCTGTAACGCTGGCCGGGTGCGCTGCCGAAACTGATGACGCTGTTGTAGTAGGCGCCATCCAGCGAGCCGGTTGGCAGACCGGTCAGCACGTCGCCGCCATTGTGCCGCCCGAGCGCGTCGAGACCGGCGCGATAGGCGTCGGGCAACTCGGATTCGAACAGCGGCAGTGCCGTTTCCGGCAACACGATCAACTGCGCGGGCGAGGCGGCGGCCATTCGCGCGTAGCTTTCCAGCGTGGCGCGGGTTTTTTCCGGCCGCCATTTCATGTCCTGCGGGATGTTGCCCTGCAGCAGTGCCACCGATGTCGGCGCGCCGTCCGGCGTGGTCCACGGGATGCCATGCAGGGCTTGGCCGGCGACGCCCAGCGCCATGACCGCCGCCGCAGCCCAGACTCGCGGCGCCAGCGGACCACGCGTCGTCGCCCCCCAAGCCAGCAGGCCTGCGCACAGCGAGAGCAGAAACGAGATGCCGTAGACGCCGATAAGCGGCGCATAGCCTGCCAGCGGACCGTTGGGTACTTGCGAGTAGCCCATGACCAGCCAGGGGAAACCGGTGAAGATCCAGCCGCGACTCCA
>JAJYXA010000024.1 GCA_021791235.1 Pseudomonadota bacterium | reverse complement strand
CCGGGCTGCCCGGCGTGCTGTCGGTGGAGATCAACTACGCCACCCGCCGCGCGCGGGTGCGCTGGGACAACAGCCGCATCCAGCTGTCGGCGATCCTGAAGGCGGTGTCCGACATCGGCTACATCGCCCACCCGTTCGACCCTGGCCGCTCGGACGATATCTACAAGCGCGAGCGCAACACCGCGATCAAGCGCCTGTCCATCGCCGGCCTCGGCATGATGCAGGTGATGATGTACGCGCTGCCGGGCTACACCGCCACCGACATGAGCCCGGACATCCGACTGCTGCTGCGCTGGGCAAGTCTGGTCCTCACCATCCCGGTGGTGGGGTATTCGGCGTGGCCGTTCTTCCTCGGCGCCTGGCGCGACCTCAAGCGCAGAACCCTGGGCATGGACGTGCCGGTGGCGCTCGGCGTGGCCACCGCCTTCATCGCCAGCGTCTACAGCACGTTCTCCGGGCACGGCGAGGTGTATTACGACTCGGTCGCCATGTTCATCTTCCTGCTGCTGACCGGGCGCTTCCTCGAAATGAACGCGCGCCGTCGCGCCGGTGCGGCGGTGGAAGAACTGGTGAAGCTCATTCCCGCCACCACCACCCGCCTGCCCAACTGGCCTTTACGCGACGAGGAAAAGGTTCCGGTGGCGCGCCTGGCAGTAGGCGACCACGTGCTGGTGCGGCCCGGCGAGACCCTGCCCGCCGACGGCGTGGTGGCCGAAGGCAACAGCGCGGTGAGCGAAGCCATGCTCACCGGCGAATCGCTTCCGGTGTCCAAGCGTGCGAACGCACGCGTGGTCGGCGGCAGCCTCAATCAGGCCAGTCCGCTGGTGGTGCGCGTCGACCGGCTTGGCGCCGACACGCGGCTGGCCTCCATCGTGCGACTGCTCGACCGCGCACAGAGCGAAAAGCCGCGCATCGGCAAGCTGGCCGACCGCGCCGCCGCCTGGTTCGTCGGCCTGCTGCTGCTGATCACCGTGGGGGTAGGGGTGGCGTGGATCCTCATCGATCCGTCGAAAGCGCTGTGGATCGTGGTGTCGGTGCTCGTCGTCACCTGCCCCTGCGCGCTCGGCCTCGCCACCCCCGCCGCGCTCACCACCGCCACCGGACGGCTCACGCGTCTGGGCCTGCTCACTACGCGCGGCCATGCGCTGGAAACGCTGGCGCGCGCCACCGACCTGGTGTTCGACAAGACCGGCACCCTCACCCACGGCCGCCTGAGCGTGCGCCGCGTGGTGCCGCTGAGTGGCCGCAGCGAAAGCGGGGTCGGCATGCTCGCTGCCGCGCTCGAGGCCGGTTCGGAACATCCCATCGCAAAAGCATTGCGCGAAATCGCCACGCCAGGCGCAACCGCCAGCCAGATCCGCAACACGCCCGGACGCGGCGTCGAAGGCACGATCGAAGGCCGCGTGTACCGGCTGGGTGCACCCGCCTTCGCCGCCGCCAGTGCAACGCCACCTTCCCCCCCCGAATCCGACAGCGGCCCATATCCGAAAAATGGGTACGAAAGCTGGGTCGCGCTGGCCGATGAGTCCGGACTGATCGCCTGGTTTGCGCTGGCCGACACGCCGCGCGCGGATGCCGCCGTCGCGCTCGCCACGCTGAAGAAACAAGGGCTGCGTCTGCACCTGTTGTCCGGCGACGCCGAAGCTGCAGTGATGCGCACCGCGCAGGAACTCGGCATCGCCGACTGGCACGCCGGTGCGCTGCCGGAAGACAAGCTCGCCTACGTGAAGTCCCTGCAGCAGCAGGGCCGCATCGTCGCCATGGTGGGTGACGGCATCAACGACGCGCCGGTGCTCGCCGGCGCACAGGTCTCCATCGCCATGGGCGAAGGCGCCGACGTGGCGCAGGCCGCGGCCGACATGGTGATGCTCGGCAGCCGGCTCGGCACACTGGCCGACGGCGTCGCGCTCGCCCGCAAGACGCAGCGCATCATCCGCGAGAACCTGGGCTGGGCGCTCGCCTACAACCTCGTCGCCATCCCCGCCGCCGCCCTCGGCCATGTCACGCCCTGGATCGCCGGCATCGGCATGTCGGCCAGTTCGCTGCTGGTGGTGCTGAATGCGCTGCGGCTTGCGGATTTCAAGCAAACAGGCAAGGCAGTCGCGCTCAAGACACAAGAGGTACACGCCTGAGATGGACATCCTCATCCTGCTCATCCCGCTCAGCCTCGTCCTCGTCGGCGTCATCGCGTGGGTCCTGCTGTGGGCGGCCAGAAGCGGCCAGTTCGACGACCTCGAAGGCCCCGCGCACAGCGTGATCATGGACGACGACAATCCGCCCAAGCCGGACGACACGCCCAAGCCGTAAGAGCTCCCGATCGCCTATGCTGTGAACTGCTCTTCACGCACGGCACCCGCGCCATGACCACTCCCATCCTCTGGTATTTCGCCGATCCGATGTGTTCGTGGTGCTGGGGGTTTTCCCCGGTGATCGAAACGCTGCGCGATGAATACCGCGAGCGCATGAAAATCGCCCTGGTGCTGGGCGGCCTGCGGCACGAGACCGCACCGATGACGGCCGCGCAGCGCGAGGACATCCTGCATCACTGGCGCGCGGTGCAGGCCCGCACCGGCCAGCCCTTCCGCTTCGACGACGCATTGCCGCCTGGCTTCGTGTACGACACCGAACCGGCCTGCCGCGCCGTCGCGACCGTCGGCGGAATCGGGCCCTCGCTGATCTTTCCGATGTTCAAGGCGATCCAGACCGCGTTCTATGCCGAGGGACGCGACGTGACACAGCCCGGCGTGCTGGCCGAACTGGCAGCAGAACTCGGCGTGGATGGCGAGACATTTGTGCGCGACTTCGAGAGCGACGCGGCGCGGGCCCGCACCCAGGCGCATTTCAGGCAGGCGCGCCAGGCCGGCGTGCGCGGGTTTCCCACGCTGATCGTGCAGCAGGACGCGCACCTGCATACGGTCTGTACCGGCTGTCAGCCGCTGGACACGGTACGCGCGGCGCTCGAGCGCTGCCTGCAGCCGGATGCCTAAGTCCCTCGCACGCCGCTAGAATCTCCCTTTTTCTCTCCGGAGCCTTGCCAATGTCCCGTCTTTCCGTGTTTTCCGCCACGCTGTTTCTCGGCGCGATCCTGCTCGGCATCTCCGGCTGCGGCGCCAGCGAGCCCGGCAAGCAGACCGTCTCCACCGCCCCGGCGGCCGGCCAGCCCGCCAACCCGCGCGTGCTGATCGAAACCAGCAAGGGCGACATCACGCTCGAGCTGTTTCCCGGGAACGCCCCCAAGTCGGTGGCGAATTTCCTCGGCTACGTGAAAAGCGGCTTCTACGACGGCACCGTCTTCCACCGCGTGATCCCCGGCTTCATGATCCAGGGCGGCGGCATGACGCCGGACATGGTGGACAAACCCAAAGGCGCGCCGATCCCCAACGAAGCCGACAACGGCCTGAAGAACCTGCGCGGCACGCTGGCGATGGCACGCATGGACGCGCCCGACTCGGCCAGCTCGCAGTTCTTCATCAACGTGGCGGACAACGCTTTCCTCGACCATCGCGGCACGAGCTACGACACCTGGGGCTACGCCGTGTTCGGCCAGGTGGTCGGCGGCATGGACGTGGTCGACGCCATCGTCGCCGTGCCACGCGGCGACCGCGGCCCCTACCAGGATGTCCCCGTCGAGCCGGTCGTGATGAAGCGCGTCACCGTGCTTCCCGCCGCCGTTCGGCCTGAGCCCGTCGAAGGCCAAAAGCACTAAGGCCCGGTCTGTCTTCCGCCACCAGACTGCTGCTGCTCGGGCTGACCGCCCTGCTGGCAATTGCGCTGGGCCTGCTGGCCGGCGCATTGCCGGACGATCACGAACTGGCGATGCAGATCCTCGACGAGCTGCGCGGACCGCGCGTGGCGGCGGCGTTCGCCTGCGGCGGCCTCTTGGCGCTGGCGGGCGCGCTGATGCAGACGCTGTTCCGCAACCCGCTGGCCGAACCCTATCTGCTCGGCGTCTCCGGCGGCGCGGGGCTCCTGGCGCTGCTGTGCATGGCCGCCGGGCTGGCGTGGCCGTGGGTGTCGGCGCTGGCGTTTGCCGGCAGCCTGCTGGCGCTGGTGCTCGCCGCCGCGCTCGGCGGCCGCCTGCTGGCACGCGACCACACGCCGCTCCTGCTCGCCGGCGTGATGCTGGCGGCGGGCTTCGGCGCCCTGATCGCCTTGGTGTTGAGCGTGGCGCCGGCCGAACGCCTGCCTGGCATGCTGTTCTTCCTGATGGGCGACCTGGCGTGGAGCGACCAGCCGGCATTGTTGTGGGCTGCACTGCTGCTGGCGGTGGCCGTCGCGCTAAGCCTTTCGAGACGGCTCGACGTATTGCAGCTGTCGCCGCTGAAAGCCGCATCGCTCGGCGTGGCGGTCGCGCCCACGCGCTGGATGCTGTTCACGCTGGCCGGCGCCTGCACCTCATTGGTGGTGGCGCAGGCCGGCAGCATCGGCTTCGTCGGCCTGATGGTGCCGCACGCGCTGCGGAAGATGGGCTTCGCCGGCCATCGCGTCCTGCTGCCTGCATGCGTGCTGGCCGGCGGCAGCCTGCTGGTGCTGGCAGACGCGCTGGCGCGCACCGTGATCGCGCCGCGCGAACTGCCGGTCGGCGTGCTAACCGCGCTGCTCGGGGTACCGATGATGCTGTGGCTGCTGCGCAGGCCGTAAGGGAACACTGAACAAGTTGCCGTTCGTCCTGAGCCTGTCGAAAG
>JAJYXA010000183.1 GCA_021791235.1 Pseudomonadota bacterium | reverse complement strand
ACCAGGGCGATTTCAGTCCAAGAAGATGTTCGTACAGCGTGGTGTCTTTCATGATGGCAGTAGCGATTTTAAGAAACAGAATTCTCAGGCATCGTGGGAAAATTCACAGTGGAATTGAGGAAGAACCCTTTTCAATACCCCCTTGCGGGGTACTCCGATCCACTACGGGCTGAAGCCCGTGTGGAGTCGTATGAACCCATTCCAGCAGTGCGCGCTGCGCGGCCTCGCTGAGGCGCGCATTGGAATGGTTGACCAGCATGACGAAACTGACGCGCCGTCCATCCGCGGTGTACACATAACCGGCCAGGGCGCTGACGTCGCGCAGGGTGCCGGTTTTGAGGTGCGCGCTGCCGGTGAGCGCGCTGCCGTTGAAACGCCGCTTCAGCGTGCCGTCGATGGCGACGATCGGCAGCGCCGATTCGAATTCGGCGAACAGCGGGCTGTTGTAAGCGGCGCGCAGCATCCGGTTCAGCGCATCGGCGCTGATGCGCTCGATGCGCGACAGGCCCGCGCCGTTTTCCAGCACCAGCTTGCGCGTCGGCACGCCGCGCTGCACCAATAGCTCGCGCACCGCGCGTGCGGCTTTTTCCGGCGTCGCCGGTGCGCCATAGGCCTCTGCGCCCAGGGTCAGGAACAGGTTGCGCGCCATGAGGTTGTTGGAGTATTTGTTGAGGCGGGTGAGCGCATGGGTCAGCGGCTCCGAGATGAACTTCAGCAACGGCGCGGCATCGGGCGCCATGCCCGGCACCGTCGCGCCGCTGAGCGTGCCGCCCGATTCCGCCCACAGCCCGCGGAAAATGAAACCGAAGGTGGCCGCCGGTTCGAACAGGTTCAGCGACAAGGCCCGCTCGCCGCAACCGCGCGCGTAACGCCCGCTCACCACCAGCTCAAGCCGCGCGGGGTCGGGCAGGGCCGGGGTGATCGCCTCCTTCCAGCCATTGCACTCGGTGCCGTCCTCGATCACCAGCCGCGAGGTCAGCGCCACCCCCGGCAACGCGATGTCCGGCACGATCAGCACCGTATGCTCGCCCGGTTTCAGGCGCAGCGTCGTCGCGTTGAAATTGGCCACCAGTGCGCCCGGCGCGGCATTGTACAGGGCCAGCGGCTCGCCGTCGAACGCGCCCGGGTCGGACGGCGGCATCTCGAAATGGCTGAGGTCGAGCACCAGGTTGCCGCGGATGTGGCGCACCCCGCGCGCGCGCAACTCGCGCTGCAACAGCCACATCCGCTCCAGCGTCAGCGTGGGATCGCCATGGCCCTTGATGACGAGGTCGCCCTCCAGCACGCCATCCGCGATCGGGCCGTCCGCCCAGACATCGGTCGTCCACACATAGTCGGGCCCCAGCTGATTCAGTGCGGCGAAACTCGTCGCCAGCTTCATCACCGATGCCGGATTGAGCGCCGCTTCTGCGTTGTGGCTGAGCACCGGCACCGCCTCATCAAGCGGCTGCACCACCACCGCCACATGGTCGAGCGGGATGCCGGCCTGTTTCAGCGCGTCGGTGAAAACGGCGGGAAGATCTGCCGCGCGGGCAGAAACGACAAGGCCGGCAAGCAGCAGGCCGGCAAGCAAACGAAAAACAATTCGGGTGGAAGGCATGGCGCCATTATGCCGAATTCCGCCGGGGCGCCTTACGGTATGGAATAACCCCTGAAAACCTCGCCGGTCAGGCGACGATCACAAGGATTGCCTGATCGCCAGTACGGCCTGGTTGCGCAGCGATTTGAGCAGGGAAAGCTCTTTCTCGGGAATCGTGATGTCGCCCGGCTGCGGTCGATCGGCATAGATCAGTCCAACCGGCTTGCCCTTCACGACAATCGGGAACAGCACGAAGGTGCGGGCCGTGACATGCTGCCGATACCACGCCGGAATCCGCGTCGCGATCTTGGGATCGTCGATGTCGGTGATGAGGATGTCGGCGTTGTTCTGCAGGGCGACGAGAAACGCGTCCGGCTGCCCCGCCAGGGAGAAACCGAAGGCCCGGACCAGACCCTGCACGCCGTCGCCGAAACCGAACTTGCCGCACATCGTGTTATGGCGGCCATCCTTGATGCACAGCACCACATGGGTGAAGCCCATGCCGGTATACATGGCCTCGAGAATCATGCGCAAAATATCGTTGATGGAAACCGCGTCGTCGATCAGGGAATTGCTGACGTCCTGCAAGCCCGAGGTCAGCAGGGACTGGATCTCCTCGGTCGTACGCGGCGACGCGCCGTCGGCGCTGCCGGATGCCGCACCGAGAACCGGCGCGTGCCCATGCAGCACGCTGTCGTCCAGCGCCGTCCGGGCATCGGCTGTCTCGTCCCGCGAGGCAGCCGCGTTCGCTTCCGCCGCAGCCGACGCACCCGGCGCGGCAGCCATGCCGGCCCATTTCGACGCCTGCCTGGCAAAATCGCTGCGCCTGAGCTTGACGTTCACCACCCGTGCAAACTGGGCGATATCCTGCATCGATTTTTCCATCAGTCCGGATATCTGTTCCACCGTCACCGCAACGCTGTCGCCGAAACGCGCCGTGAGTGCGGTAAGCGCCTTGCCGCGGTCCGCATCCGGCGTATCGAGAACGAATTCGCACAACTCATTGGAGAACCCGGCCAGCGCACGCAGGCGGTCGACGTTGCTCGCGCATTTGCGGATTTTCCCGTCCGGCAGTTTTTTCATGGTCTGCACCAGCTGGTCGGGAAAGCCCCAACTGCGGGCAATGCCGATCCCCAGATTCTCGAACGATACCCCCAGCACCTCGGTCGAGGCACGGGCATCGCTCACGCCCTCGTCCTCGACGCGCTGCCGGATCGCCGCCGATTCCGCAGGAAAATAGAACATCGCCAGCATGCGGCCCAGGTTGTGCAGCATGGCGCCGATGAAAGCCTCCTCCACATCCTTCACCTGGGCCTTGCCCGCCATCTCGCGCGCCAGCATGCCGGCATACAGCACCTTGACGAATTCTTCCTTCAGCTGCCGGGCGTGTTCCTTGTTTTCCAGATTGTCGAACAGGATCAGGCTGAGAGCGATCGACCGCACCGCGTCGAAACCGAGGACCACCACCGCCCGCGAAATGGTGCTGATCGAACCGCCGCCGACCTGGTTGTAGAACGCGACATTGACCAGCTTCAGCAGCTTGTTGGTCAGCGCGAAGTCCCTGAGGATGGTGTTGGAAAGCTCGTTGACTCCCTCGCGGTCGGACGAGGCGATGCGGTTGATGTCGCCGACGGCCTCGGACAGGGCGGGGAAATCGCTCTCGGTCCGCATCCGCCGCAGCAGGACATCGAGTGCGCTCTGCCTGGCCTCGCCACCTGATTCAGGCAAGGCGTACACGTCGGACTTCATCATCGTCGAAACCCGCTTGCTTCACGCCCAGGCCAGCCGTTTGCCATTACCCGGCTAGCCCAAATCCGCCACGTACCAGTCCATCGCCTCCGCGAGGCCTTCGCCGATGCGATGGCTGGGCTCGTACCCCAATCGGGTGCGGGCCTTGGAAATGTCGGCGAGCGAGTGGCGCACGTCGCCGGCGCGGAAGTCGCGGTAGACCGGCTTGAAGTCGGCCAGGTGTGGAAACTTCGGCGCCAGCAATGAACGGATGGATTCGAACAACTGGTTGAGCGTGGTGCGATCGCCGACCGCGACGTTGTAGACCTGGTTGGCTGCCTCCGCATGCGTGCCGGTGGCGGCGAGCAGGTTGGCCTGGATGACGTTGTCGATGTAGCAGAAGTCGCGGCTGGTTTCGCCGTCGCCGTTGATGTACACCGGCTCGTTGTGAATCATGCCGGCAATCCACTTCGGCACCACGGCGGCGTAGGCGCCGTTGGGATCCTGGCGGCGGCCGAAGATGTTGAAATAGCGCAGGCCGATCGACTCCACGCCGTAGCAGCGGCCGAACACGTCGGCATACAGTTCGTTCGCCAGCTTGGTCACCGCGTAGGGCGACAGCGGCTTGCCGATGACGTCCTCGACCTTGGGCAGGCCCGGATGATCGCCGTAGGTGGAGGAAGACGCCGCATAGACGAAGCGCTTCACCCTGGCGTCGCGCGCGGCGACCAGCATGTTGAGGAAGCCGGTGTTGTTGGCGGCGTGGGTGGACAGCGGATCCTCCAGCGAGCGCGGCACCGAGCCGAGCGCGGCCTGGTGCAGCACGTAATCGACGCCCTTGCATACCGTGTGGCAGGTAACGGGGTCGCGGATGTCGCCGCGCTTGAAGCTGAAATTCGCCCAGCGCTCGGGGCCGACGCTCGCCTGCACCTGCGCCAGATTTTTTTCATGGCCGGTGGCGAAGTTGTCGAGCCCGACGACGCGCTGGCCGAGCAGCAAGAGGGCTTCGACCAGATTGCTGCCGATGAAGCCGGCGGCGCCGGTGACGAGCCAGGTTTTCGGCTCGGCGGCGAGCCGCGTTTTCAGCGCGTCGAACGCGGCCATCACAGCCTCCAGAGCATGAAGCCCGCGGCCTGCACCGCGGCCGGGTCGTAGGCCGCCTTGACGTCGGTGAAGGCGCCGCCCTTTTTCAGCCGGGCGGTCAGTTCGGCAAACGGTTTTTCCAGATACGACGTGTGCGAGACCGCGGTGATCAGCGCGTCGCACTCCGGCAGGTCCTCCCAGGCGGTCAGCGTGATGCCGTATTCGTGCTCGGCTTCACGCGCTTCGCCGAGCGGATCGTGCACGTGCACGTCGCAGCCGAAGGATTGCAATTCGCGGATGA
>JAJYXA010000409.1 GCA_021791235.1 Pseudomonadota bacterium | reverse complement strand
GGCGGGCCCAGCTCGTTCAGGCTCGGCTCACTCATCCTCGTCCTCCTGACCATGGCGGGCCAGGACCTCGAGCAGCACCGTGGCGTTCAGCTTGTCGCTGGGATCGAGTTCCAGCATCTTGGTCAGCGCGGCCTGGCTTTCTTCCAGCCGGCCCAGGCGCATCTGCAGGTAGCCCCAGGCCTTCAGGGTGAACAAGTAGAAGCGCGGCAGGATGGCTTCAAAGCTGCCGAATTCCGCATCGCCGCTCCGCACGCGCCGCCAGTCCTCGTCCAGCTGGTTGTCGCGCGCCGCCTTGACCAGGCAGCGTTCGGCCACCTCGAGCGCGTCGGCGAGACGCCCCTTGTAGAAATAGAAGCGGTACAGCGCAATCAGCACGGTGGCATGGCCGGGCGCCAGGGCCTGCGCCTGGAACAGATGGTTCTCGGCAAGCCTGTCGTTCGCGTAGTTGACCCCGGCGAGGCGCAGGTGCTGCTCGACCGGCTCCGGCAAGTTGCCGCCCAGGCAGGTGCGCGCCAGCCATTCGGGGTCCATGTCCGCCGGCACGGCGGGGCTAGCAGTCATGATCCCGCCCGCCGTTGTCCATGCCCTTGCCATCGCGCGCTCACTCCCGCCTCAGTGCCGGTGGCCGATGCTGGAGATGTCGATGCTGGCCACGCCGCTGCTGCTGGAACTGCTGCATCCGCACGATGGCGAATTCGGCGTGACGAAGGTCAGCCCGCTGTTGGTCGGCGTATCGGCGAAATCGATGGTCGCGCCTTGCAGCAGCAGGCGGCTTTCCGCCGGCAGGAATAACCTGACGCCGGCGACCTCGACCACCGCATCGCCCGCCTGCGGAACCGGCTCCACGGTGAATTCGGAGGCGAGCCCGGAGCAGCCGCCGGCGCTCACCGTCAGGCGGAAGCCGGCGTTATCGCCGGCGCCGCCGAAACGGACCATGCGGCGCACGAATTTCTCGGCCGCGGGGGTGAGGGTCAGTTCCATCATCCTCTCCTAGGCCGCGACGTAGCGCGGATAGCTGTTGTCGATCACGCAGGTGTCGTCGACCGGGCACACCGCGACGCATTGCGGATCGTCGAAGTAGCCGATGCACTCGGTGCACTTCTCCGGCTTGATGATGAAGGTGCCGTCCTTCTCGCGGATGGCGTTGTTGGGGCATTCCGGCTCGCACGCCGAACAGGCGGTGCACTGGGAACTGATGATCTTGAATGCCATGGTCTTGCTCTCCTAAAGCAGTTGCGTAAGGGTTTCAGGCCGCGATGTAGGCGCCCTGGCGGATGTCGGCGTCGCCGCGGGCGGCATGCACGATTTCGCCGGACTTCACCTTCGCCAGGTAGTCCTTGAAATACTTCACTGCGGACTGTTCGATGAATTCGTGCGCGTACTTGTCCACCGGATCGATGCCCGCCGCCTTCAGGCTGTCTTTCGGACAGCCGCCGATCTTGGCCACGAATACCGCGACGCAGTCGTTGATGGCGCGGATCACGGTCGGCAAGGTGTCCTCCTCGCCGAATCCCCCCTGGCAGTAGAGATCGACGCGGCGATGGCCGACGAACTTGGAACCTTCGGTGCTGAGCTCGTAAATCTGGAACTCCTGGGCATGGCCGAAGTGTTCGTTGATCCGTCCGTGGCCCTTGGTCGCGACGGCGATCAGAACCTTCACATCACTGAACTCCGCCTCCAGATCGGCCAGCTCGGCCTGCTTGGCCGCCACCGTGGCCTGGCGTTCCTGTTCCACTGCCTCCTGGTAGGCTTTGCGCCCTTCCAGGTCATAGTGAACGTCCATCGACTCGATCTTCTCGGTGGTGAACTCGGCGCTGCGATCCTCGCCCAGGAGGCCCACGGCGTCGGCGCGGCACTGGCGGCAATGGCGCATCATGTTCATCTCGCCTTCGCACGAGTCCTGCAGGGCCTTGAGTTCCTGCGCGGTGGGGCCGCGCTGGCCGTTGAGGCCAAACACGGTGCCGTGCTCCGGCGCGGAGATCAGCGGCATGATGTTGTGCAGGAAGGCACCGCGCGACTTCACCGCCTTGTTCACCTCGACCAGATGCTGGTCGTTGATGCCGGGGATCATCACCGAGTTGACCTTGCACAGGATGCCGCGCTCGGTGAGCATCTCCAGGCCGCGCATCTGGTGCTCGTGCAGAATGCGCGCCGCGTCGATGCCCTTCCAGCGCTTGTTCTTCCAGAAGATCCACGGGTAGATGTGCTGCCCGACTTCCGGATCGACCATGTTGATGGTGATGGTGACGTGGTCGATGTTGAATTGCGACAGGCGCTCCACATGCTCCGGCAGGGCCAGGCCATTGGTCGACACGCACAGCTTGATGTCGGGCGCGGTCTGGGCCACCAGCTCGAAGGTCTTGAAGGTCTTCTCGGGGTTGGCGAGTGGGTCGCCGGGGCCGGCGATGCCCAGCACGGTCATCTGCGGGATGGTGGAGGCGACGGCCAGCACTTTCTTGGAGGCCTGCTCCGGCGTGAGCTTCTCGCTCACCACGCCGGGACGCGATTCGTTGGCGCAGTCGTACTTGCGGTTGCAGTAGTTGCACTGGATGTTGCAGGCCGGCGCCACCGCCACGTGCATGCGCGCGAAGTGGTGATGCGCCTCTTCGCTGTAGCAAGGATGGTTCTTGACCTTCTCCCAGATTGCCGGATCCATATCTTCCGGGCCGCCGGATGAGCCGCAACTCGCTTTGCCACCCTCGCTGGACGTGCCGCAGCCTTTATGCTCGGCGACTTGCTGCATGATCTGATCAAGCGACTTGGTCTGATCGGTTCCCGCACTCGCTACACCTGAATGATTGTCCATACCTGGCTCCCGTCTGTGTCCATCGACAGCGGTCGCCGGTGCGGCCGCCCGTTAAATGGGTTCGTACAGGAGCCTTTCAGCAACAAGCATGCCATGCATAAAATTCGTGGGAAGGCGCGAAAAACAAGGACTTGCGGAGATTTGTGGTTTGTCGCAGTTGCGACAAACCGGGTTATCGAGAGGAGGGAATTGTCGGGAACGTTACAGCCCGGGGCGGTGAGCGGTGAGCGGTGAGCGGTGAGCGGTGAGCGGTGAGCAGATGGCGTCCCGGGATTTACCGCTCCCTGCTTACTGCTCACCACTCACCCACCGCCTCAGAGCCGTTTGACTTCGATATTGTATTTTTGCAACGCATAGCCGATCTGGCGCGGCGTCATGTTCAGCAGGCGCGCGGCTTTTGCCTGGACCCAGCCGCACTGCTCCATGGCCCATACCAGGCGTTCGCGCTCGCTCATGAGGGCCGGATCGGCGCCGCTTTCCGCATCGCCGCTTTCGTGGCCGTGGTGAGCCTCAGGAAGACTCGGCGCGTGCGCGTGCGCCATCATGGGAATCGCCTGCTGCACCTGGCCGTAGTGCTGTAGCACCTGCGAGAAACACTTGTTCTTCTGGCAGGGCAGGTCCACGTCCTGGATCACGTTCGAGCGCGCCATGGTCGCCGTGCGCTCCACGCAGTTCTCCAGTTCGCGCACGTTGCCCGGCCAGTTGCACTTCAGCATCACGTCCATCGCCTCCGGCGAGATGGCAAGCTTGCGCCCGTTTTCCTGGCTGAACTTGTCGAGAAAATATTCCACCAGCAGCGGAATGTCGTCGCGCCGCTCGCGTAGCGGCGGCAGGAAGATGCTGACCACGTTGACGCGGTAATAGAGGTCGGCGCGGAAGGTGCCCTTGGCCACATCCTCTTCCATATTGCGGTTGGTGGCGGCGATCAGGCGCACATCCACCTTGATCGACTTGTTGCCGCCCACGCGCTCGAACTCGCGCTCCTGCAGCACGCGCAGCAGCTTGGTCTGGAACGCGGGCGAGATTTCTCCGAGTTCGTCCAGGAACAACGTGCCGCCCTGCGCCATTTCGAAGCGTCCCTTGCGTTCCTGCGTCGCTCCGGTGAACGAGCCCTTCTCGTGGCCGAACAGCTCGGATTCGAGCAGCGTCTCCGACAGGGCGGCGCAGTTCACCTTGATGAAAGGCGCGGCCTTGCGGGGGCTCAGGTAATGGATCGAGCGGGCGATCACCTCCTTGCCGGTGCCGCTCTCCCCGCGCAGCAATACGGTCGCTCTGCCAGGCGCCGCCTGATGCACCTCGGCAAACACTTCCTGCATGCGCTTGCTGCGGCCGATCACGTTGTCGATGCTGTACTTGCCTTGCAATTCCTTCTGCAGGCGGTGCTGGTAGCGCATCAATTCCTCGCGTTCGGCCGCCACATTCTCGTGCAGGCGCGTGGTCTGGCCGATGAGATTGGCCACCATGGCGAGAAAGCGCACATCGGTCTCGAAGCTGACGGGTTCGCCGTCGAGTTCGCGGTCGATGCTGAGCACGCCGACCGTGTCGCGGCCAACCTTGATCGGCACCGCGATGAAGGCGACGCCGCGACCTTCCGCCATGCTGCGCGCCCGGGTCCGGTTGAGGAAGAGCGGCTCGGCCGACACGTCCGGCACCACGATGGGGACGCCGGTTTCGAGCACCTTGCCAGTGATCCCCTCGCCCCTGCGGAAGCGGCCGCGCTGGGCCGCCTCGGCCGACATGCCGGTTGCCTCAACAACGTGCAACTCGCCGGACGACTGCACCAAACTGACCATGCCCCGCTTCATCTTGAGGTGCGCCGACAACACGCCGAGCACCCCCCTCGCCGTCTTGTTCAGGTCGAGAGAAGAACTCAGTATCTTGCTGATT
>JAJYXA010000336.1 GCA_021791235.1 Pseudomonadota bacterium | reverse complement strand
CAGTTTCTTGTACACGCCGCCGATGGGGTCGGAATACAGGATGGATTCGGTGCCCTCGCCGCCGATGAAGTCGCCGGCCGAAAACAGGTCGATGCCGGTGACCTTGAGCTTGGTCGAGGTGACCGAGCCCTGGTAGCGGCCGATGCCGTAATGCGCGAGATGGTTGGCGCACACCTTGGCCTGCTCGAACAGCGGCGCGACGAGGCCGTAGGCGGTGCCGCGGTGCGCGGCGCATTCGCCGATGGAATAGATGCGCGGGTCGAAGGTCTGCATCGTGTCGTTCACCACGATGCCGCGGTTGCAGTGCAGGCCGGCCGATTCGGCGAGCTCGGTGTTGGGGCGGATGCCGACCGCCATCACGACCAGATCGGCCGGCGCGCTATCGCCGTCCTTGAATTTGATCGCGGCCACGCGACCGCTCTCTCCGCGTACCAGTTCGGCGGTCTGCTTCTGCAGCAGGAACTTCATGCCCTTTTCTTCCAGACTCTTCTGCAGCAGGCGGGCGGCGGGCTCGTCGAGCTGGCGCTCCATCAGCCACGGCCCGATGTGCACCACGGTCACGTCCATGCCGCGCTTCATCAGACCGTTGGCGGCTTCGAGGCCCAGGAGGCCGCCGCCGATGACGACAGCGTGCCTGTACTGGCTGGAGGCGCGGATCATCGCGTCGACGTCGGCGATGTCGCGGAAGCTGATGACGCCGGGCAGGTCGGACCCTGGCACCGGCAGGATGAAGGGATTGGAACCGGTGGCGAGCAGCAGGCGGTCGTATTCGGCGCGGGTGCCGTCTTCGGCCACCACATGCCGGGCCGAGCGGTCGATCTTCACCACCTTTCGGCCCATGTGCAGGGTGATGTTGTTGTCCTGATACCAGTCGAGCGGGTTCAGCACGATGTCGTCGACCGTCTGCTCGCCGGCCAGCACCGGCGACAAGAGGATACGGTTGTAGTTGGGGTGCGGCTCGGCACCGAACACGGTGATGTCGTAGAGGTCGGGCGCCAGCTTCAGCAACTCTTCCAGCGTGCGCACTCCGGCCATGCCGTTGCCGACCATGACGAGCTTCATCTTGGGACCGTGTCCCATGGGCGTACTCATATCCATCTCACCACTCCAAACGAGAGACTAAAAGTGATGACCGAGATACGCCGTTGCATTCGGTCTGCTTCAAACCATATATAGCAAGCCCTGTGCCAGGGTGTCAGTGCGCGCCAAGCGCCTTGTTTTTACAAGGCTTCCAGCTGCTCGCCCTGAATCGTGCCCTCGATCTGCGCACCATCGCGGTGCCAAACCGCGTGGCATGCACCGGAAATTACGCTGCCGCTCTCCCGAACCCGTTGATCGCCGTGATCGCGCGCGCCTGATTGAGATCTTCCGTATAGCCCGCCGCATACAGGCACACGGCCAGCTGATTGCGGATCGGCAGCGGCAGCGGCAGGTGGTCGCGCATGACCTTGTCGATCCACGCGCCGGTTGCGCGCGCGTCCGGCGCCGGCAGATTGGCCGGTTCGGACGAGGTCAACTGCGCCTCGTACACCCGCTGCACCTGCCCGTCCTGCACCAGCACCATGTCCGGCCGCTGCAACGGATCGGCAAACGCCTCGCCCTCGCAGCCCTGCAGCAGCAGCGCGTGGCCGCCCAGCGCTTCCAGCACGCTTTGCACGGAAAACATGTCCGCATCCGTCGCCACCGGCGTCACCCGCACCGAGCGTTCGCCCGCCACGTCGGCCAGCATCGCCAGCCGCGTCACCCAGCCGTCGACGCCCAGCCGCGAGCGCAGGGCCAGCAGCGCAGCAAGTCCGGGACTCAAGAGTGCAACCGGCGCAAAGGCGATACCCTCGTCGCGTAGGCCCGCATTGACCTGTGCGGCTGTGCTGCACGGCATGACGCCGAGTTCGCGCAGCACGTAGGCGGCCGCTGTGCCGCCGCCGCCTTCGAGCACGCCATGGACCAGCACCGGAATGCCGAAGCTTTTCAGCAGCCGCGCCAGCAGCGGGGTGAGGTGCGGATGCTCGCGCACGCCGTGATAGGCGGGCAGCACCACCGTGCGGAAAGGCCCGGGCGTCGCGGCAAAATCCGGCAACCGCTCGGCCAGCGCCGCGTGCAGGCCGAGCCAGGCATCCAGCCCCGGATCGTGCTGGTTGAGCGCAACCAGGAAAGCCGCGGTTTCCAGCTCGGGCACGCCGCCGTCGAGCAGCGCCGCGCCCAGCGCCCGCGCCTCGACGTAGCCCAGGCCGTCGCCGGCTTCGATCTGGCGGATGAGGGTTGCGTAGCTCATTACTGTCTGCCTGGAAAAAGCCTGAACCACAGAGGCATAGAGATACAGAGAGAAACCGAAAGGAATTTGAGGTTCTCTGTACCTCTGTGCCTCTGTGGTGAAATGGTTTTCATGCCGCCGCCCGTCTGGCCGACAACAGCCGTTTCAGTTCGGGCACGCAGGAGCCGCATTCGGTGCCGCATTTCAGCGTGGCCTGCAGCGTGGGCAGGTCGGCGCCCGCCGCGATCGCGGCGACGATGTCGGGCTCGACGACGTTCAGACAGTTGCACACCACGCGGCCACGTCCGGCACCGCCCGCCGGCGGGCGCGTCACCGGCGCCAGTATCCAGGCGCGCAGGGGTGTCGCGTCCGCGCCTTCGACGATGACGTCGCGCAGCCAGTCGAAAATGGCGGTCTCGCCGGTGAGCCGCGCAGCGGTCACCTTGCCGCCGTCCACCCGAACCCGCTTGGAAATGCCGCGCGGGCGGTCTTCGTAGTGCATGACCGCGAGCGGATCGTCCAGCCCCAGCGCGGCATCGAGCGCCGCCAGCAGGGATTCGGGCAGCGGCTGTGCATGCGCCAGACGCAGCGTCAGAACGTCCTGCTCGCGCCCCGCCAGCCCGGCGGCGGCGTAGTCGCAGGCGCGCAAGAGCGGCTGCACGGCGTCGAGCAGTTTGGCGCCGTCGCCCACCGCCAGCGCAGCCATGCGCCAGGGCAGCTCGGCCTTCGCCACCTGCACCGCGGCATGCTTGAACTCGGGCTGCTTCGACACCGCATCGAAGGTCGGCAGGGTGAGCGCGTTGACGCCCAGGCCGCCCATGAAACGCGCGCCCCAGTGCATCGGCAGGAAGCACTGGCCGGGGCGCACGCTGTCGCTGGCCTCGACGGCGACCGCCACCTCGCCGCGGCGGCTTTTCACGCGCACCAGATCGCCGGCCGTCAGCCGCCGCAACTCCATGTCGCGCACGTTCATCGACAGCACCGGCGTATCGGCGTGGGCGAACAGCCGCGCCACCTTGCCGGTGCGGCTCATCGCGTGCCACTGGTCGCGCAGGCGTCCGGTGTTGAGGTGCAGCGGGTAGCGCGCATCGATCGCCTCGGCCACCGGCTTGTACGGCGCGGCATGAAAATGCGCGCGGCCGCTGGCGGTCGGATAGACGCCGTCCGCATACAGGCGCGCCTGGCCCGCCGCCGCCCCTGCGGGAAACGGCCACTGCTGCGGCGCCGCATCGAGCAGCGCGTAGGAAAGCCCGGTGATGTCGAGATCGCGCCCACGCGTGGTCTCACGGTGTTCGTTGAACACGGCTCCGGCGCTGTCGTAGGGGAACAGCCGCGCGCCCTGCTCCGGCAGCAGCCGCCGCGCAAAGCCGCACGCGATGGCCCAGTCGGCGCGCGCCTCGCCCGGCGGCGGCACGGCGGCACGGACGCGCGCAATGCAGCGCTCGGAATTGGTCATCGTGCCGTCCTGCTCGCCCCAGCTGGCGGCCGGCAGCAGCACGTCGGCGTAGGCGGCGGTTTCGGTGCCGGCATAGGCTTCCTGCAGCACCACGCATTCGGCAGTTTGCAGGGCTTCGTGCACAAGAGTCTGGTCGGGCAGCGACTGCGCGGGGTTGGTGCAGGCGATCCAGATTGCCTTGATTTCGCCGCGCCTCACCGCGTCGAACATTTCCACAGCCGTCTTGCCCGGCGTCGCAGGAACGTCGTCGACACCCCACAGCCGCGCGATTTCGGCGCGGTGTTCGGGGTTGTCCAGATCGCGGTGCGCGGAGAGCAGATTCGCCATGCCGCCGACCTCGCGCCCGCCCATCGCATTGGGCTGGCCGGTGAGCGAGAGCGGCGCCGCGCCGGGCTTGCCGATCTGCCCACTGGCCAGATGCAGGTTGATCAGCGCGGCGTTCTTGTCGAGCCCGCAGCTCGACTGGTTGAGCCCCTGGCAATACAGCGACAGGGTCGGCCCGGCGGCGAACCAGCGCGCCGCCTGCACGATGTCGCTTGCTGCCACGCCGCAGATCGACGCGACCTTTTCCGGCGTGTAGTCGCGCACGGTTTCGCGCAAGGCGTCCCAACCCTCGGTGTGCGCGGCGATGGCGGCGCGGTCGATCAGCTCCTCCCACAGCATCACGTTGAGCATGGCGTGGTATAGCGCGACGTCGGTGCCGGGCAGGATGGCAAGGTGGAGGTCGGCCTCGGCCGCGGTGTCGGTGCGACGCGGGTCGACCACGATCAGCTTCAGGTTCGGATTGGCCTGCCGCGCAACCTCGATGCGGCGGAACAGGATCGGGTGCGCATACGCCGTGTTCGACCCGGCAATGAAAATCGTCCCGGCGTGGTCGATGTCGTCGTAGCAGCCCGGCGGCGCGTCGGCGCCGAGCGTCGCCTTGTAGCCCGCCACCGCGGACGACATGCAGAGCCGTGAATTGGTGTCCACGTTGTTGGTGCCGATCAGCCCCAGATC
>JAJYXA010000119.1 GCA_021791235.1 Pseudomonadota bacterium | reverse complement strand
GCATCCTGGCGGGCATTTATCTGGCCGAGTACGGGCGCGTTTCAAAGTTTGCGTCGCTCACCCGCTTCATGACCGACATCATGCTGTCGGCGCCCTCCATCGTCATCGGCCTGTTCGTGTATGCCCTGTTCGTGGCGACCACCGGCGGCTTTTCCGGCTGGGCGGGGTCGCTGGCGCTGGCGCTGATCGCCATTCCGGTGGTGGTGCGCACCACCGAAAACATGCTGAAGCTGGTGCCGACCAGTCTGCGCGAAGCGGCCTTCGCGGTGGGCGCGCCGCGCTGGCAGGTCTCGCTCAAGGTGACGCTGCGCGCGGTCAAGTCGGGCGTGGTGACGGGCGTGCTGCTGGCGATGGCGCGCATCACCGGCGAGACCGCGCCACTCCTGTTCACCGCACTGAACAACCAGTTCTTCAGCACCGATATGGCGGAGCCCATGGGCAATCTGCCGGTGGTGATTTTCCAGTTTGCGCTGAGTCCGTATGACAACTGGGTGAATCTGGCCTGGGGCGGCGCGCTGCTGATCGCCTTCTTGGTGCTGGCGGTCAACATCGTCGTGCGCGTCGTTTTCCGCAACAAAGACAAACGTTAATTTCTCCGGAGCTACGCTGTGCTCAATCAACCCCTGCCCGATCAAGCCATGCCACCCGGCAAGAATGCTGCCCTGCAGGTCCGCAATCTGGATTTCTTCTACGGCGATTTCAAAGGTCTCAACAACGTCAGTCTGGACATCGCCCACAAGAAGGTGACCGCCTTCATCGGTCCGTCCGGATGCGGCAAATCCACGCTGTTGCGTACGTTCAACCGCATGTACGACCTGTATCCGGGGCAGCGCGCCGAAGGCCAGATCCTGTTCCACGGCAAGAACCTGCTCGACAAGGACCAGGACGTGAACCTGGTGCGCGCCAAGATCGGCATGGTGTTCCAGAAGCCGACGCCGTTCCCCATGACGATTTACGAAAACATCGCTTTCGGCGTGCGCCTGTATGAGCGCATGTCGAAAAGCGCGATGGACGATCGCGTCGAATGGGCGCTCAACAAGGCCGCGCTGTGGGGCGAGGTGAAGGACAAGCTGCAGCAGAGCGGCCTGTCGCTTTCCGGCGGCCAGCAGCAGCGCCTGTGCATCGCGCGCGCGGTCGCGGTCAAGCCCGAAATCGTGCTGCTGGACGAGCCGACCTCGGCGCTGGACCCGATTTCCACCGCCAAGATCGAAGAGCTCGTCAACGAGCTGAAAAGCGACTACACCATCGCCATCGTCACCCACAACATGCAGCAGGCGGCGCGGATTTCCGACTTCACGGCGTTCATGTATCTGGGCGAACTCATCGAGTTCAACGAAACCGCCACCATCTTCATGCGGCCGGACAAGAAGCAGACCGAAGACTACATCACCGGCCGTTTCGGCTGATGGATTTTCCCTTCGGCAACACGCCCGCCGGTTGACCCGGGGGCGCGTTGCGCTTACCATCGCGCACTTTTGTTTGGCGGACCCGCCGTGGATAGGACTATGCGCAAGAAGCTCGTAGCCGGTAACTGGAAAATGCACGGCAGCCTGGCTGAAAATGCCGCGCTGCTGGCTGCAATCAAACCCGCTTTGGCAGGAATCGAGGCGGCGGTGTGCGTGCCGTTTCCCTATCTGGCGCAGGCGCAGGCCGCGCTTGCCGGATCGTCGATTGCCTGGGGCGCGCAAAACGTGTCCGAGCAGGCGAAGGGCGCATTCACCGGCGAGGTGTCGGCGTCCATGCTGCTCGATTTCGGCTGCACGTACGTGATCGTCGGGCATTCCGAACGGCGCAGCCTGTACGGCGAATCCGACGAGCTGGTGGCAAAGAAATACATGGCGGCGCAAGCCGCCGGTTTGATCCCCATTCTGTGCGTGGGCGAGTCGCTGGCCGAACGCGAGTCGGGTATCACCGAAGCGGTCGTTGCGCGTCAGCTCGATGCCGTGATCAAGACTGCCGGCGTGGCGTCGCTGGCCAGGGCAGTGGTGGCCTACGAACCCGTGTGGGCGATCGGCACCGGCAAAACCGCCAGTCCGGAGCAGGCGCAGGCGGTGCACGCTTTCATTCGCGGCAAGATCGCCGCGCTCGATTCCGGCGTGGCTGACCGGTTGGTGATCCAGTATGGGGGTAGCGTAAAGGCTGCGAATACGGCAGAATTGATGGCTCAACCGGATATCGATGGCGGCCTGATCGGCGGCGCTTCCCTGATCGCCGATGAGTTCATCGCGATTTGCCGGGCCGCCAAGTAAGCGCAGCGAGTAAACGTAAAATCATGGAAACACTGCTCTGGGTCGTTCACATTATCGTTGCCATCGCGGTCATCGCACTGGTGCTGTTGCAGCATGGCAAGGGCGCGGACATGGGGGCGGCATTCGGCAGCGGATCGTCGGGCAGCCTGTTCGGGGCAACCGGTTCGGCCAATTTCCTGAGCCGCAGCACCGCCATCCTGGCAAGCCTGTTTTTTCTGACCAGCCTGGGTCTGGCCTATTTCGGGCTTCAGCAGCACAAGCCTACAGCCAGTGTGCTGGATCGGGCAGCGGTGCCGGCGACGACGACGCAGCCGGCTGCACCTGCACAGCTTCCAGGGCAAAATGGCGGTTCCAAGGCGGGAGATATCCCGCAGTAAAAATCAGCATCAGCCGGGCCTTCCTGTCCGGCTAAACTGAAGGGCGGATGTCCTTTGGCCGACGTGGTGGAATTGGTAGACACGCTATCTTGAGGGGGTAGTGACCTAGGTCGTGCGAGTTCGAGTCTCGCCGTCGGCACCATCAAATTTCCTGATTCGTTCATTAGCATTCGCTATCGAATAAGCTTTTGATTTTTAAGATAAAAATACCAATTTTTCGGCTTGACAGTCAACGCTGTGCGCTAATACACTCGGGTCATAATGACTCGATAGCCTGACATGGGCATAGACGGAGGAACCCGGTGCTGGAGAACTACCTCCCCATTCTGTTATTCGTCCTGGTCGGACTGACCTTCGGCATCGGTCCCATCATTGCAGGGGGTCTGCTGGCGCCCCACCGCCCCGATAGCGAAAAACTCTCTCCCTACGAATGCGGCTTCGAAGCGTTCGAAGACGCACGCATGAAATTCGACGTGCGCTACTACCTGGTGGCCATTCTTTTCATCCTGTTCGACCTGGAAATCGCTTTCCTTTTCCCTTGGGCCATCGTGCTGGAGGAAATCGGCCTGGCTGGCTTCGTGGCGATGATGGTTTTCCTCGGCATCCTGGTTGTAGGCTTCATCTATGAATGGATGCGTGGCGCTTTAGAGTGGGAATGATCCAGTGAGTATCGAAGGCGTCCTCGAACAGGGTTTCGTCACCACCAAGGCCGACCAGCTCATCAACTACATGCGCACCGGCTCGATGTGGCCGATGACCTTCGGCCTGGCGTGCTGCGCGGTGGAGATGATGCAGGCCGGCGCCTCGCGCTACGACCTCGACCGTTTCGGCATCGTGTTCCGCCCGAGCCCGCGGCAGTCCGACGTGATGATCGTCGCCGGCACGCTGTGCAACAAGATGGCGCCCGCGCTGCGCAAGGTCTACGATCAGATGGCCGAGCCACGCTGGGTGATTTCCATGGGCTCGTGCGCCAACGGCGGCGGCTATTACCATTATTCCTACTCGGTGGTGCGCGGCTGCGACCGCATCGTGCCGGTCGACATCTACGTGCCCGGATGCCCGCCCACGGCGGAGGCGCTCCTGTTCGGCATCATCCAGCTGCAGAACAAGATCAAGCGCACCAATACCATCGCCCGTTGACCGCCCATGCCGCAGACTGTGGAAGCCCTCTCTTTGTCTCTTGAAAATGCGCTCGGCGATGTGCTGGTGCAGTCGTTTGTCCGGCTGGGCGAGCTGACGCTCGTCGTCAAGCCGCAGCATTACGAAACGGCGATGCGCACGCTGCGCGACCATCCCGATTGCCGCTTCGAGCAGCTGATCGACCTGTGCGGCGTGGACTATTCCGCCTACGGCGACGGTGCTGGTTTTAATCGAGGCGGCGACGGCGCGCGCTTTGCGGTGGTGGTGCATCTGCTGTCGGTGTCCCGCAACCAGCGCGTGCGGGTGCGCGTGTTCTGCCCCGACGACGACCTGCCGGTGGCGGCCTCGATGGTCGACCTCTGGCCGTCGGCCAACTGGTTCGAGCGCGAAGCCTTCGATCTGTATGGCATCGTGTTCGAGGGCCATCCCGACCTGCGCCGCATCCTCACCGACTACGGCTTCATCGGTCACCCGTTCCGCAAGGATTTCCCGCTGTCCGGCAACGTCGAAATGCGCTACGACCCGACCCAGCAGCGGGTGATCTACCAGCCGGTATCGATCGAGCCGCGCGAAATCGTGCCGCGCATCGTGCGCGACGAGAGCTACGGGGCAGGGCGCTGACATGGCCGAAATCAGAAATTACACGATGAACTTCGGCCCGCAGCACCCGGCGGCGCACGGCGTGCTGCGCCTGGTGCTGGAACTCGACGGCGAAGTGATCCAGCGCGCCGATCCGCACATCGGCCTGCTGCACCGCGCCACCGAAAAACTCGCCGAGCACAAGACCTTCCTGCAGTCGGTGCCCTACATGGACCGCCTCGACTACGTGTCGATGATGGTCAACGAGCACGCCTACGTGATGGCGATCGAGAAGCTGCTGCAGATCGACGTCCCCGAGCGCGCGCAATACATCCGCGTGATGTTCGACGAGATCACCCGCGTG
>JAJYXA010000009.1 GCA_021791235.1 Pseudomonadota bacterium | reverse complement strand
TTCCTGCTGCTGCTCTCGCGTCGAGAAGACCCCGATACACTCTTCTTCAGCCGCCGCCTGGTCAGCGAGGGCGACACCGAACTCGGCCTTACCGTCAAGAATCTGCTCGACGCCCTCGACCCCGAGACGATTCTGCGCCGGCTGCCGGCGCCGCTGGCGCATGCGGCCCGGCGCCTGATGGCGACATAGTGGGATAAACCCGCCCCGGCGTTCAGGCCGCGGGCTTCTCGGCAGCGGAAGGCGGCAGCGCGATCTTCTGGTCGACGCTGAACTGGTAGTCATGGAAGACATGCTCCGCGCTGAGCACCTGGTAGCTGCCGTCCGGCGCGCGCCGGGTGGTGTCCTTGAGACGCCAGGCGGTCTGGCCGCAGGTCCAGATGTCGAAGTTGCGCATGTGGGTACACAGGCAGGTCTTGTCCATGACCTTCACCTTCTTCGCGCCCGGATGCAATTCCACCTCGCGGTTGTAGGCATCGATGTAGGCGCAGCGGCTGTTGGCATCGAGCAGGTAGCCGTAGGCCTCGCAGTTGGGGCGGATGCCCGAGCCGATCCCGGGGCTGCCCTTGAGCATGCGCATCGGGTAGCCGGTCGGCGAGATCGTGTTGACCTCGATGTCGCCCTCGCTGGCCTTGAAGTACTCCTGCTTGACCTTGTCCGGCAGACCGCATTCCTCGGTGACGGTGAAGCGGGTCGCCACCTGCACGGCGGCTGCACCCTGTTCGAGAAAGGTCGCGGCATCGCTGCCGGTGAAAATGCCACCGGCCGCGATCACCGGAATGTCGAGGTGCTCGGACTTGAGGTAGGCCAGCACTTCGTCGACGAGGGTAGCGAGGTCGTACTTCGCCCAGTCCTCGATTCCGAAGCCGAGGTGACCGCCGGCGAGCGGGCCTTCCACCACGATGTAATCAGGCAGGCGCTGCAGGCGCGCGTTCTTGCGCAGGAACATCGCCAGGGCGCGGGGCGAGGAAACGATGATGCCGAGCTTGGCGTCGCGGAAGCGCGGATGATCCTCGATCAGCGCGAACGAGCCGAGATGGAGGCCGGCGGAGAGCGTGATGCCGTCGATACCGGCATCGAGCGCGGCGGACAGGCGCATGCGCAGCGTCTCGCGCGGCGCATTCATGGTCAGCTTCTCCATGCAATTGATGAAGATCATGCCGTCGCCACGCTTGGCCTCCATGGTCCGGCCGACGTGGTAGCGCGTGGCCTCCTCGAGCACCGCGAGGTTGAAGTGCACATTGGATTTGTCGCTGCTGGCGGCATTCGTCTTGTATTTCTTCAGTTTCTCGCTGACGAAATGGGTGTCGAAGCGCCGGTCGGACACGGTCTGCACCATGGCGTCGGAGATGTGGCCGATGCCGCCGAGGCGCGCGACCTCGAGCGCCAGTTCGGCGGTCGAAATGTCCACGCCCATGCCGCCGATGACGATCGGCACCAGTTCCTGCTTGCCGAAGCGCAGGCGGAAATCATCCACACGTTTCATTCTGTTCCTTACGATTCATTCCAGGTTGGCTTACATAACGGATTGTATCCATACGCCGAGCCGACGGCTCCGGTGCCAACCCAACGGGTCGCGCTGCAGGTACTGGATTTCAACGGTTTCGCCATAGCGCCCGCGTAGCGGGTTGGCCTCCAGTTCACAGCAGGCGTGCAGGATCGCGGCATAAAGCGTCCGCGTGCCTCGAGCACGGGCTGACGGCTCGGAACGGCTAGTTGAAGCGACCGCCGTGAGCGGAAAAGCGCCGTATGGCTGACAGCAGGTTGATCCAGAGCAAGAGTGCCGATAGCGCCAGCACGCCGCCTGCCGAAACGGCCAGGTGTGGCCACCGCGTGGCAGCAATCAGCAGCACGCAGGCAACGAAGTGGAGACGGAATTGCCAACGTGTCCAGCGTTCCGCGATCATGTCCTTCATGGTGGGGATACTGCCGGCGCGGGCCTGCAGCTGGGCCTGCAGGTGAAACCAGGCGAGGAAGGGCACGATCTTGTAGAGCATGCCGTTCACCACGCTCACCGCAAAGCCGCCGATGAACAACACGCCCAGCAACAGCGGATAGGCGTCGCTGTCTGCCCAGGCTGGCCTGAACTGGGCGACCAGCCAGACAAATACACAGGCAATCAGGCTGGCCATCCCGAGGCGCCAGTAATCGAGGGTGACGTCGGGCAGTTTTCTGCGCCGTCGCCCTTGCAGGCGCAGGGTGGCGAGCGCAAACAGCAGGATACCGCTGGCGAGGCCGGCATCGACGATAGGGGTGACGACTCCCGGCAGCATGGGCGTACTGGCGTGAAACAGCAGCAGCGCGAACAGTGTGGCGGCCAGCCAGCGGCTCAGCCGGGGTGGATAGGGCGGCGTGATCTGGAACATCGGCACGACCTGGTAGGCGACGCCGATCACCAGCAGCAGCACCCAGCCGAGCAGGCCGAAGGCGACATGCGCGCCCATTGCAGCTTCGACGACGGGAGGCGTCCACCAGCCCGCGCGGAGCAGGGCGAGGGCGAGTCCGAGCAGCGCGGTGACGCCAAGACTCGCCAGCGCGAGCCGCATGCCGCCGACCGTCACGCTGGTGACGGCGCGCGCGAGGCTGAGGGTGGCCGCTGCGAGAAATGCCGCGAAGCCGCTGCCGAGCAGGACGATGGCGATGGCGAATGCAGTCGGCCGGGCCGTCAGGAACCCCGCCATCAACGCGACGGTCCCGGCGGCGAGTGGAACGTGACTGAACCATGACACAAGCCGGGGTACGGGCAGGCTCGCACCCGCGACCACCGGCAGCATCTGCATCAGCGCGCCCAGCATCGACATGGCGAGAAACCCCAGTGTCAGCGCGTGGGTGAGGGCGAGTGCCTGAGGTGTCCAGCGCGAGGTCAGGGCCTCGGGCGCCAACACCAGCAGACCCGCGGCAGCGAGCAGGAACAGCGGGGCAGTGAGGAAGAACCGCAGGGGCAGCGAGAACGGAGGCGCCTGTTCGAAGGAAAGGCCGGCGGGCTGTCCCATTGGAGGCGCTTTACGGGTTCGTGTCCGATTGCCGGATCAGGATGACATAGCTGCCGTCGGCTTGCATCCGCGTGTCGTGGCGATAGCCTCGCTCGGCAAGAATGGCATAGAGCGGAAACGGCTCGCGGTGCAGCAGCATCCGGATCGACTGACCGGGGCGCAGCAGGGCCAGCACCTGCATGACCTTTTCCATCGGCTCCGGCGGTTCCAGCCCGCGCGCGTCGACGAGGATCTCGTTGGTCGGAGACGTCATGCGAGCGTTTGCATGGAGTGGATCAGACCCTCGCGGTCGCTGCCCAGCACCTGGTCGGACATGGGGTAGAGCATGTTCTCTTCCTTCAGGTTGTGCTGCTGCATCAGCATGTTGAGCGTTTCCGACAGTCCGAGATAGCCGTCCTGGTTGCACGCCGCAACGGCGCTTGCCATGTCCTGCAGCAGGCCGCGCATCTGCTCGTGTTCCATGCGCATGACCTGGGTCGGCCCCGCGCGCATGCCGGTGCGGGCCTCGAAGGCGGGGAACAGCACGTCTTCCTCCATCGCCAGGTGATGCGCCATGGCCGTCTGAAAGCGCTCGAACAGGCTGCGCGCGCTGTCCCAGTTCTTTTGCGCGGTGGCGGTTTCGGCGGATGCGAACAAATCGTCGCAGGCTCGGTGATCGCTGCCAAGAAAATCCAGAATCGTGCTCATGTCATGCCTCCATAAGATGATGAAAAAATACATGTTTAAGTATATCAGGACTTTCTAACCCGAAATTCCTCTTGACTGATCCACAAGATGTCGTAGTCTTACTTCACGCGATGCACAAGATGTTGTTTCTGAGGAGGATGCAATGAATTCTGTGATAGCAGGGATACCGCGCGAAGTCATCAAGCGCGACGGACGCCGGGGGGCGTTCGATGCCGCAAAGATCCGTTCGGCCATTGTGAGGGCCGGGCAGGCCAGCGGCGAATTCGGCGAGGCCGAGGCGGATTTGCTCACCGCCCAGGCGGTGAAGGTGCTGATTCACACATTCCGTAACGCGCCGCCAGACATCGAGCGCATCCAGGACGTGGTCGAGCAGAGCCTGATTGCCGCCAACCATCTCGCGACGGCGCGCGCTTACATCGCCTATCGTGAGCGCCACAAGAAACTGCGCGAGGACCGCAAGACGGTGGTGGATGTGGAGGCCTCGATCAACGAATATCTGTCGCGCCAGGACTGGCGGGTCAACGCCAATGCCAACCAGGGTTACTCGCTGGGCGGGCTCATCCTCAACGTCTCGGGCAAGGTGGTGGCCAACTACTGGCTGAATCACGTCTACCCACCCGAGCTTGGCGAGGCGCATCGCGACGGCTCCATTCACATCCACGACCTTGACATGCTGGCGGGCTACTGTGCGGGCTGGTCGCTGCGCACCCTGTTGCACGAAGGGCTCAACGGCGTGCCAGGCAAGGTCGAGGCGGGGCCGCCCAAACACATGTCGAGCGCGGTCGGCCAGATCGTCAACTTCCTCGGCACGCTGCAGAACGAATGGGCGGGGGCACAGGCCTTCTCGTCGTTCGACACCTATATGGCGCCGTTCATCCGCAAGGACGCGATGACCTACGAGCAGGTGCGCCAGTGCATCCAGGAACTGATCTACAACCTCAACGTGCCGTCGCGCTGGGGCACGCAGACGCCGTTCACCAACCTTACCTTCGACTGGACCTGCCCCGAGGACCTGCGCGAGCATGTGCCGGTCATCGCCGGCGAGGAGATGC
>JAJYXA010000464.1 GCA_021791235.1 Pseudomonadota bacterium | reverse complement strand
CCGACAAACTGAATTGCAGGCCGTGGCCGCTTACCGTTCAACGTACGGCGTTTAGCGCGCTGATGGCCGCGGCGCTGGTGCTGCTGGCGGCGGGCCCGGCCCAGGCGGGCATGTACCGCTGGGTGGACGGCAATGGCCGCGTGCATTACGGCGACACCCTGCCACCGACCTACCAGAAAAGCGGCGCCGCCGAGATGAACAAGCAGGGCGATGTCATCAAGCGCACGCAATCCGAGGCGGAACGCAAGGCCGAAGCCGAGCGTCAGGCCGAGCAGAAGCGCATCCAGGCCGAGCAGCAGAGGCAGGCGCAACTCGATCGCGCTTTGACCCAGACCTATACCACCGAAGCGGAAATCGACCTGGCACGCGACCGCGCGCTGGAGAATTACAAGCTGATGACCCGGGGTGCCGAAATACGGGCCCGTGCGGTCGAGGCCAATCTGGCCGATCTGCGCAGCCGTATCGCGAACATACAAAAGGCGGGCCGCAAGCTTGGGCACAACCTGCAGGAACAGCTGGATCAAGCCGTCCGGGAGCGCGAGGAACTGAAGCGGACCATCCAGAACAACCAGGCTGCCATGGATCAGGTGCGCGAGAAATACGCCGCGGACAAGGTGCGCTTCCGCGAACTGACGGGAAAATAACGGGCAGTTCCCGGGCCTTTGCCTGATGCCCCGGCAGTGCTGTCTGACCTACACGATGCTAGCCTGAAGCGCTCAGGCCAGCGCATCGTCTCATCACTGAAGCTTGGTTTTCAGCAGGTCATTAACCTGTGCAGGGTTGGCCTTGCCGCGGCTGGCCTTCATCACCTGGCCGACCAGCGCATTGAACGCTTTTTCCTTGCCGGCGCGGAATTCCTCGACCGACTTCGGGTTGGCGGCGAGCACCTCGTCGATGATCTTCTCCAGTTCGCCGGAATCGGACATCTGCCTGAGGCCGCGTGCCTCGATGATGGCGTCGACTTCGCCGGCACCCTCCCACAAGCCTTCGAACACCTGCCTGGCGAGCTTGCCCGAGAGCGTGCCATCCTGGATGCGGGTGATCAGCGAGCCGAGTTGGGCGGCGGAAACCGGGCTGTGGGCGATGTCGAGTTCGGCCTTGTTCAGCGCGGCGGAGAGTTCGCCCATCACCCAGTTGGCGGCGAGCTTGCCCTGGCCGCAGACGTGGGCGGCAGACTCGAAATAGTCGGCGAGCGCGCGCGAGCCGGTCAGCACGGCGGCATCGTAGGCTGACACGCCATATTCAACCTGGAAACGCGCCTGCATGGCGGCAGGCAGCTCGGGCAGGGTGGCGCGCACCGCGTCGATCCAGTCTTCGTCGAGCTTCACCGGCAGCAGGTCTGGGTCGGGGAAGTAACGGTAGTCGTGCGCCTCTTCCTTGCTGCGCATCATGCGCGTCTCGCCGCGGTCGGGGTCGAACAGCACGGTAGCCTGCTCGATACGGCCGCCGTCCTCCAGCGTCTCGATCTGCCAGCGCACCTCATAATCAATGGCTTGCTGCAAAAAGCGGAACGAGTTGAGGTTCTTGATTTCGCGGCGGGTGCCGAATTCGGTCTGCCCGACCGGGCGCACCGAAACGTTGGCGTCGACGCGAAAGCTGCCTTCCTGCATGTTGCCGTCGCAGATGCCGATCCAGGTCACCAGCGTGTGCAGCGCGCGGGCGTAGGCCACGGCCTCGGCACTGGAGCGCATCTCCGGCTCGGAGACGATTTCCAGCAGCGGGGTGCCGGCGCGGTTGAGATCGATGCCGGTCATGCCGTGGAAGTCCTCGTGCAGCGACTTGCCGGCGTCCTCTTCCATGTGGGCGCGGGTGAGGTGGACGGTTTTTTCCGCGCCGTCCACCACGATGGTGAGCGCGCCGCCCTCGACGATGGGTTTGGCCAGCTGGCTGATCTGGTAGCCCTTGGGCAGGTCGGGGTAGAAGTAGTTCTTGCGGTCGAACACGTTGACGCGGTTGAGCGTGGCGCCGATCGCCAGGCCGAACTTGATCGCGCATTCCACCGCGCCCTTGTTCAATACCGGCAGCACGCCGGGCAGCGCGATGTCGACCGCGCTCGCCTGCGTATTGGGCGCGGCGCCAAAGGCGGTGCTGCTGCCTGAGAATATCTTGGATCGGGTGGCGAGCTGGGTGTGGACCTCCAGCCCGATGACGGTCTCCCACTTCATTTCAGGCCCTCCGGTTGGCGGCTGTGCCAGTCGGTGGCGCGCTGGTACTGATGGGCGACGTTGAGCATTTTCGCCTCGGAAAAATAATTGCCGACCAGCTGCAGGCCGATCGGCAGGCCCTTGGCATCGAAGCCACACGGCAGCGACATGCCGGGCAGGCCGGCGAGGTTGGCGGGAATGGTGTAGAGGTCGTTCAGATACATCTCGACCGGGTCGTCGGACTTCTCGCCCAGCTTGAACGCGGTGCCCGGCGCGGTGGGGCCGAGGATGACGTCGCAGGACTTGAAGGCTGCGCTGAAGTCGTCGGCGATCAGGCGGCGGATCTTCTGCGCCTGCAGGTAATAGGCGTCGTAATAGCCGTGCGAGAGCACGTAGGCGCCGATCATGATGCGGCGTTTCACCTCGGCGCCGAAGCCCTGCGCGCGGGTCTTGGAATACATGTCGTTGAGGTCGGTGTACTCTGGCGCGCGATAGCCGTAGCGCACGCCGTCGAAGCGCGACAGGTTGGACGAGGCTTCGGCCGGCGCCAGCACGTAGTAGACGGGAATGGCGAGCTTCGAATTGGCGAGCGAGATGTCGACCGGGGTGGCGCCAAGCTTCTTCAGCTCGGCCACCGCCGCGTCCACTGCTGCCGCGACCTCATTGTTCAGGCCTTCGGCAAAGAACTCCTTGGGCAGGCCGACGCGCAGGCCGGTCAAAGGCTTGTCGAGGTCGCGCGTGTAATCCTCTTTTTCGCGTTCCAAGCTGGTCGAATCGTTGGGGTCAAAGCCAGTCATCACGTTCAACAGCAGCGCGCAGTCCTCGGCCGAGGGCGCCATCGGTCCCGCCTGGTCGAGGCTCGACGCGAACGCGATCATGCCGTAACGCGACACCAGACCGTAGGTGGGTTTGAGGCCGGTGATGCCGCACAGCGCAGCCGGCTGGCGGATCGAGCCGCCGGTGTCGGTGCCGGTGGCGGCGGGCGCCATGCGCGCCGCCACGCAGGCCGCCGCGCCGCCCGAGGAACCGCCGGGCACGTAGGCCGGGTTCCAGGGGTTCTTTACCGCGCCAAAATGGCTGGTCTCGTTGCTTGACCCCATGGCGAACTCGTCCATGTTGGTCTTGCCGAGGCTGGGCATGCCGGCTGCCTTGAAGCGCTGGATCACGTGGGCATCGTAGGGCGCCACGAAGTTGTGCAGCATTTTTGAACCGCAGGTGGTGAGCCAGCCGTCGGTGCAGAAGATGTCCTTGTGGGCGATCGGCACGCCGGCGAGCGGGCCGGCATTGCCGGTGGCGATCAGTGCATCGGCAGCAGCGGCTTCAAGAAGGGTTTTTTCGGCGTCGACCGTGATGAAGGCGTTGACCGCCGGGTTCAGCGCGGCGATGCGGTCGAGGTAGGTTTGCGCCAGTTCGCGGCTGGAAACCTGCCTGGCTGCGAGTTGCGCGGCAAGTGTGGATAGTGAGGTGTCGGACATGACTTATTCGATGACTTTAGGCACGAGATACAGGCCGTTCTCGACCGCCGGGGCGATGGCCTGGAAGGCGGCGTGGCGGTCGGTTTCGGTCACGGCGTCTTCACGCAGGCGCTGGTAGACCTCCTGCGCGTGGGCCATCGGGGCGATGCCGCTTGTGTCCACCGCCTGCATGGTGGCGATGAGGCCGAAAATGTTGTTGAGCTGGGCCTGCGTGGCCTGCGCCTCGGCATCGCTGGTTTCTATGCGCGCAAGGCGGGCGATGCGCTTGACGTCGTCCTGGGTGAGGGACATGGTGGAAGCACCTGAATACTTACGGGAACGAAGCGCGTTAGGGTATCATAGGCCCCTTGTTTTTTCCGCCCTTTCGCCCGCCTGGCGCGGGTGCTGCCGCCACCATGTTCAAGTTTCTGACCAGCTATTTCTCGACCGACCTCGCAATCGACCTCGGCACCGCCAACACGCTGATTTACGTGCGCGACCGCGGCATCGTCCTGGACGAGCCCTCGGTGGTGTCGATCCGTACCGATGCGGCGGCGGGCGGCAAGCGCACGGTGCAGGCGGTGGGCGCGGAAGCCAAGCTGATGCTGGGCCGCACGCCGGGCAACCTGCAGGCGATCCGGCCGATGAAGGATGGCGTGATCGCCGACTTCACCGTCACCGAGCAGATGCTCAAGTATTTCATCAAGAAGGTGCACGACACTCGCATGCTGCGGCCCAGCCCGCGCATCATCATCTGCGTGCCGTGCGGCTCGACCCAGGTGGAGCGCCGCGCGATCCGCGAGTCGGCGATCGGCGCCGGCGCCAGGCAAGTCTATTTGATCGAGGAACCGATGGCGGCGGCGATCGGCGCTGGTCTGCCGGTGGCCGAGGCAACCGGCTCGATGGTGGTCGACATCGGCGGCGGCACCACCGAGGTTGGCGTGATCTCGCTCGGCGGCGTGGTCTACGCCAACTCGGTGCGCGTTGGCGGTGACCGCATGGACGAAGCCATCATCAACTACATCCGCCGCAACTACGGCATGCTGATCGGCGAAGCCACCGCCGAGCAGATCAAGAAGAAAATGGGCTCGGCCTTCCCCGGCGCCGAAGTGCTGGAAATGGAAGTCAAGGGC
>JAJYXA010000167.1 GCA_021791235.1 Pseudomonadota bacterium | reverse complement strand
TCTATCAGGACGGCGAATCCCGCCTGGCAGGAACCAGCGAGGTTTAGCGTGAAAGACGCCACCTGCTGGACGTAACAAATACTGGCCTGTCGCGAGCCTGGGCGAAGAATGGCGAGTGACGTGAGCGGTTAAGCGGTAGCAGTGGCGGGGCATGAAGCTGTTCATGTCGGTGCCGATTTCCACCAGCCGCATCGCGGCACCCATCAGGTCAATGCCGGGGAGGGTTTGCAGCAGAATCAGTTGCGACCGCCATGCCTCCAGGCCCTGAATCAGGGTTTGATCAAACCGGATCATGCGGGTCTCCAGTTCCTCGATGTGGGCCATGACCTCCGTTATGGAAAGCCGGATTGGCTGAGTACGACGACATGGAGGGCATCGCCTGGCGATGGCAAAGTATCGATGGCGCCTTGATGAAGGCCCCGCTTGCGCAAGAAGCCGTCGGCCCAAAGCCGACGGATCGGGGAAAAAAAGGGAAGCAAGCGCCACCTGCTGGTGGACGGCCGTGGCGTCCCGTTGTCGCTCATCGTGACCGGGGCCAACGTCAATGACGGCAAGCGGCTCGATGAGGTGCTCAGCGCCATCACGGTCAAGCAAACTCACGCCGCATCGGCGCAGCAAGCACCTGTGCGCCGATGCGGGCTATCGAAGCGCCGACAACCCTCGCGTCATCGAAGAGCATGGCTACATCCCTCATGTCATCGACCGTCGAAAGGAGGCCGATATCAAACGAAGCGATCCGAAGAAGAAGGCGCGGCGCCGGGTGGTCGAGGTCTGCCACAGCTGGTTCAACCGCTTCCGCAAGTTGCTCGTGCGCTACGAGAAGCTCGAGCGCAGCTTCGTCGCGCTCAACCATTTGGCCGCCGCCATCATCGCCTTCCGCAAGGTCTCCCTGAACGTCAACATAATTTACGGATAAGTTCTTAGCGAATTGCCATAGCCGCGCTCGCCCCGTTCTTCATGTCGCCGGTTCGAGGCTACGCACCAGCACGACCACATAGTGGCTTCTCAACCGGTTGATGAAGAGTTCGCTGGTGAAACTGTTGCCATCGCGGCGCCGGGCCATGAACGGAACGGCACAGTGGCAGAGAAAGGAAAGCCGTGAGTTGATACGGTCTTCCAGTACCAGCTCGGTGCCCTCCAGCTGGGGCAGCAGGGTGGACACATGGCGGCCTGCCAATTCATCCTGCCGGTAGCCGAATACCTGTTCGCAAATCTGGCTGCAGTCCTGAATGACGCCATGATCGTTGAGGGCGAGCATGGCCAGATCATTCGGGTCAGGGACATCGGATTGTGAATGCGCCTTGCCTTGAGAGAACCCCACGTGTAGACGTTTGCTGCTTGCCGCCATGATGACCTCCATAAGATGCCCGGGATTTTGCCGGAAGGCTGGCTATTAGGAACTCGCAATGTGAAGGTGTCGTGTCACGCAACATCTTAATAAAAGCAGAAATGCCCTGGCGCATCGCCGGAGCGACAGCCGGATCTACTTGTCCAACGGCGGAAACGCCTCCGTTCTCTTGAAAACGGAACTGTCATTGAGAAATGCCACTTTCTCGGCGACGTGGCATGCCAGGCACACTTGCCGGACCACCTGGAATTCTTCGCGCGACCTGGCGGGCGACTTGGCGGTCAGTGCGTCCCGCATGGATTTCCAGACGCCGCTTTCGAGGAACATGCCCTCGATATTCCGGGTTCGGGCGGGGCGCTTCATGCCTGAGGTATTCATGCGGTCCCGCAGCTTGTCCCAATGGTAAATACCCATTTCCCAGTTGTTCTTCTGGATCGCCACATACAGTTCCTCGTACCGATACCCAATTTCCCACATCGGGATGTCGGTTCCGCCCATGACAACCTGCAGGCGGCGAAACCGCTCGGTGTCGTCGTTGGCGTCCAGCAGCCAGTTGTTCGACGGCGGTTTGGTTTGCTTGGCCAGCTCCTTGTAGGCTTTGGGGAATTGAGGGGTGATGCCGGTCGGCTTCACCACGCCCTCTGCGAATGCGACCGAAGTTGTGATCCAGAGCGCGGCTGCACCGACGAAGCATGACTTCATTCTTCCGTTCTCTCCTCTCTGAAAAGGCCAGTGGGCTGGTTCAAACAGACTACTCACCCAGAATTAATGAATACTAGTATGAATTCCGCTCAAGCCAAGTGCCGGTTTCTTCGAATCCCGGGTTGGCGGGTATCGGCGCGTTGTCTTTTTTTGAGATGATTGCGCCAAGCCGTGTGCTAGGTTTAAAGATGCGCTTCGCTCCACGTATCGAGCCTGCGCCATCCATGAACCCAACTTTTCCAGGAGGTTCTATGCGCTTACCCCATTTATTCAGGAAAATCGGCGCTCTGCTGCCGGCGCCTCGTTTCTGGGCATGCAGCTCGCGCCGGCTCAGGCCAGGATGATCGGCACGGCCCAGGTGCTCGCCGCCGAACAGGGCAGGCTGGACCGCGACAGGCTGGTGTCCCTGCTGGAACGCGAAGACTTGCAGAACCGGCTGTCCGCTCTGTGTGTCGATGTCCAGCATGCCAGGGACCGGGTGGCGGGTCTGACCGACGCCGAGGTGGCCCAGCGCAACCAGCGGATCGATCAATTGCCTGCCGGCGGAGATGCACTGGGCGTCATCCTGCTGATCTTCATCGTCTTCATCATTATCGACGCCCAGGGCGCAACCGACATCTTCCCCTTCGTGCATCCCATCAACTGAGCCGGTTTCGATGAGGCGATTCCGACACGCCCGCCTCCTGGCGGGCGTTTGGCTTTGCATGGCCTTGCTGGCAGCCTGCGTCCACCGGGCGCCGCTCATGGACGCGCGCGTGGCCGGACTCCCGGCCAGGATGGAACAGGGCGACACGCCCTTCTTCCCGCAGGCGTGGTATCAGTGCGGGGCGGCCTACCGGGCGGCGACCGAAAAATGGCCGGACAACGCGCTAACCTGGCTGGGACTGGGCAACGCCGAGTACGCCCTCGGCCAGGCCGCGCAGGCCGAAGCGGCATTCCGCCGCGCCCTCGACGTCCAGGCGGATACGGCCGCCGCCTGGAACAATCTGGCCTATACGCTGGCTGCCCGACTCTGCATGCGCTCGGCCCGGGAAGCCGCGCACTGCGCCTCGCACATGGCGCCCGGAAACCCGGCGATCACGCAGACCCTGCAGGAACCGGAAGGCCGGCCTGCGCCGGGGGCTCGAAGACCCGCCTGCCTGCCCTGTGCACTGAAGCCGGACATTTCTCAATCGGGCGCCAAGCGCCGCCTCAGACGGCAACGGCCAGCTCTTCCGCCTGCGTATCGCCGGCCAGCAGGCGGGCGAACTGCTCAAGCGGCATGTCGATGCGCTTGATGTTCTGCTCCGCCAGGAAACGTTCTTCGTTGCGGGTGAGCTCGCCCGGCAGCACCGCCCAGTGCGTATCGGAGGATCGCTTCATGAGCTGGCGCGCGAAGGTGCGCTCCAGCTGGTTGCGGAAGCGGCAGCCGAGAAAGAGAAAATGCCGGCCGCTGCGCAGCTGCTGCACGATGTCGGGGATCGGGGTCTGGATGTCGATCTCGGTCAGCACTTCGACGAAGTCGGTGTCGGACACCAGGAAGTTCTTGGCCGGGGAAATGGAACCCATGGGTTTGTAGAGCAGGGTGTCCCAGGTGTCCGCCTCGAACGGGTCGGCCTGCATGCCGTTCGGCCTGAAGTAATGCACCCAGGTGCCGAAATGCTCGGACTGGCTCACGCCCTGCACCTGCCCCCACAGGTTGCGCGCCTGCAGGGCGGTTTCCATGGCGTTGTCGTACCAGGCATCGACGATCAGCAGCGGCTTGCGCACGATGCGCGCCAGGTACTGGTGCAGCGGGGTCGGCGGCACGCCGGGGGCAAAGGCTTCCTCCATGATGCCGACCAGGGTCTTGCGGTGCTTGAAGTTCTCGATGTACTGCGCGGTGGCGGTCATGTTGCCGCGTATCTTGTGCGGCACGCTCGACTTCGCCACCATGCGCTTCACCAGCTCCTCGGGAGATTTGGGCACCGGGCATCCGCCCGGAACAAGATCGAGCACCCCCGGCCCCAGATAGGGGACGACGCCGCCCTCTTCCAGGTGCGCGGTGATCTCGTTCGGCAGGGCGTTGGCCTTGTCCATGATCGCTTCTCCTTAAACCGCTAACGATTTCAGCTGATCGACCTGCTGGCGCGGCAGGCGGAACAGCGCGCGCCCGCCGGACAGGGTTTCGTAGTTGTCGGTGGTGGAACGGGTGAGCAGGTTGAACCAGTCCTGCGCGCTCAGCGCCGCGGGGCGCTCGCCGATTTCCGTGACCGTGCCGTTGGGGGCGAAGCGCACGTGAATCATGACTTGATCGTTTTCCATGGTGTTTCTCCCAAAAATTAAAAGTCCACCATCGTCATTCCGGCGCACGCCGGAATCCAGTTGAATCAAGCACCTGGACCCCGGCTTTCGCCGGGGTGACGACTTGTTCAGTGCCTCCTTTAAAAGCCGGACCCAAAGCCGAGCAATTCCACCGTCACGTCCTCGGTTCCGATCTTCGCCTGGCAGGCCAGGCGCGATTTGGAGCTGACGCCGACGATGGTGTCGAGCTTTTCGTTCTCGGCGCGCTGGGTTTTGGACAGGGTCTTGCGCCCTTCATTGACGAAGATGTGGCAGGACCCGCATTCGGCCTTGGCTTCGCATTTGTGCGCGATGGGTTCGCCGGCGGCGAGCAGGGCTTCGAGGATGCTCATGCCTTCGGCGGCTTGAACGGTTTTGCCCGAAGGCTGGA
>JAJYXA010000358.1 GCA_021791235.1 Pseudomonadota bacterium | reverse complement strand
GCGGCGGCTTTTAGCCACCAGGCGGGTGAGGAAATGCACGTCCTCGCACACCTTGAAGCCGGTGGGGTAGCCGCCCAGTTCGACAAAGCGGGCGCGCGGGACGGACAGCGTGTGCGTGTCGCCGAAATGGTCGGCGACGAAGGCGGCGAACTCGGCGGGGGTTTCCATCACCACCCGCGCCGCGTCCGATGCCTTGGTCAGCATCATGCGTCCCGATTCGTGCTGCGCCATCGAGGTGCCGAGCAGGGTGCCGGCCGCGTCGCGGTATTCGTAATCGCCGGTCAGGCAATCCAGCGCGGCGTCTTCGGCGATCCATTCCGCATGCAGCTTGATGCGATCGGGTGCATACCAGTCGTCGGCATCGAGAAACGCCAGCCAGTCGCCGGTGGCTGCCGCGGCGCCGGCGTTGCGCGCCACCGATACGCCGCCGTTGGGCTGCCGGATCAGGTGCACGGCGCCGCCAAACTGGCGCGCGACCTCGGCGGTGGCATCGGTCGATCCGTCGTCGACGACGATGATCTCGTGCGCCGGCCAGTTTTGCGCCTGCACCGATTCGATCGCGCGCGCCAGCGTGGCGGCGTGATTGAATGCGGGGACGATGACCGAGAAGCGCGGATTCATGCGGCACGCCCCAGCAGGGCGAGCGGCAGCGCAAGACCGCTCAGTTGTGCCAGACGGCGAAAGCGCGGAATCTCGTCCAGCCGCGCACGCCAGGCGGCAAGCCGCGGCGGCAGCCGGGGTTCGATCCAGGCCGGATCGCGGCCCCGGATCGCGCATGCCAGTTCAAGCGGCGAGAGAAAACGCAGATCGGGACGGGCGCTCAGTGCTGCATTCAAGCCCGCTTCGAGCGTGGATAGGCTGGCGTCCGGCGCCTGCAGAAAATTGAAGCGATGGGTTTCGAGCAGGCACGCGCGCCCCTGCCGGGTGCGCGCCAGCAGGCCGTCCGCCAGGCGCCGCGGGGCATGGCCCAGCGCCGGCTCGAAATACGCATCACGCACCAGATAGGTTTGTCCTGAAAGGGAACGCTCACCCGTCAGCATCGTTGCATCCACGCAGCCGGGGTGGCCTGCGGCATTGCGGCAGGTGGCCCGGCGGCCCGGCGTGATGATGACCTCGACCCCGGCCTGCGCCCAGGCGGCTTCGACCGCGTCGTTCCAGACGAAGGTGGTGGCAACCGCCACCCGCGGCACGCCGCCGAACACGGACGCATACGCCGCCGCCTCGGCGGCGGCGGCTTGCCGGACCGCTTCGGGGGCCAGCGCCTGCGAGGGCAGGCTGGACGCATCGACCCAGCGGCTTTGCAGGGGCGAGGGCAGGTCCTCGGTCGCGGCGGGCTCGGACGAGACGAGCCAGTCGCGCACGCCGTCATCGGCCTGCGCGGCGGCCAGCACCGCGGGCGGCCAGTAGTGGCACTGGCCGTGCAGTTGCGGCGCGAACACGTTTGCCGCGATGCCGGCCTGCATCGCCGCACGCACGTCATCGAAACGGGCGTCGGCAAGGGACAGGCCGTGGTATTCGGTGCAGCCGGCGGCGGCGATGCGTGCGCCGTCCGGCACTTCCAGCACCGTGCCCAGGGTCATGAGCGCCGGCCGGCCGCTGCGGTCGCGGATGCGCTGCAGCAGCGCCGACAGGCGACGCAAAGCGTCAGCCTGTTGCAATGGCCCGGCGCCCCAGTCGTCGCTTTCGATGACGAGTACGGGGTGACGCAGGACGGGCTCGCGCCAGCGGGCGGCGAGCGGGCGGCCGAAGGCGAGCAGAATGCTTGCCCACAGCAGCAGCAGCATGGCAAGAGCAAGCGCCAACCCGGTCACAGGGGGGTACCCGGGGTTTCGTCATTCCGGCGCAAGCCGGAATCCAGTGCCTGCGTTAGGCTGGATTCCGGCTTGCGCCGGAATGACGGGTGACGGCTCTGCGGTGCCTGCATCAATACCCCATCCTGGCGGCCACGTCCGCCACCTGCGGCAGCACGCGCTCGATCTTTTCCCGGTTGCGCCCGTCCTTCCATTTGTCCAGGCGGATTTCGGAGAAGGCGTTGTAGGGGATGTCGAGCACGTCGGCGCAGTGCGCCTGCAGGCGGGCGTCGTACGCGAGACCGCAGCCTTCGAAGACCCGGCGGAAGGCGGCGACCGGGTCGCGCAGGAAATCCTCGTAGAACACCTCGACCCATTGCCCGGACGGGATGGCCGATTTGGCGTCGAGGATGGCCTGGTTGATGGCGGCGTACTGGAACGCGGCGACGTCCTCGACCGGTGCGTCCGCATACTTGCGCCAGCCGTCGGCCAGAAAGAAGCACCACCGATGCAGTCGCCCGTTTTCAACCGCCACCTTTGCCGGCAGGTCGTTCGACCAGGTGGCGAACTCGTCGGGCTTGCGCCACCCCTCGATCAGCGAATTGAGGTTGTCGCCCGGGCTGCGCTTGACGAAGACGAACACGGCATCGGGAAACAGCGCGTGCAGATAGGGCACGCACAGGCCGTTCTGGTTGTTCTTGTCGACCCAGCGATGGCGGCCGGTCCAGCTGTAGAAGTAGCGGCTGACGGTGTCGCGGTCGCGGTCGCCGGCATCCGCCGCATCCAGCGCATGGGTGTCCCAGTGCTTGTCGGCCGGCGGATGCAGCCCGGTCCAGTAATCATGGGTTTCGCGTTGCAGGCTGCCGATCTCGCGCGACTCGGACAGCGTCTTGTAGACCAGCGTGGTGCCGGCACGCGAGCAGCCGACCACGATGATCGGCCGCCGCGCCGGGGAACGCGCGAGCGTCCAGCGCGCACTGCGCACGCCACGCTGAATGCGTCGCGCGTGCCAGGCAAGCGTTTTGCTTGCCTTGATCAGGAATTCACTCAAAGGCCGGGCTTTCTGACAATGTGGCAAATGTTGGCGGACTCAATAAACAGGATTCGTGCCAAACCTGCAAGCCCGTTAATATCGAGCCTCGATTATCCCGCATCACACCGACACACGACACCATGGATGGCATTTTCGGCTGGCTGGGCGAGCACGGCGCGCACCAGGACTTGATCAGGCACATGGGGCACGCAGCCCGCCTCTCGCCCGAAGGGCTGCTGCACGCGCACAGCAGCCAGCTGCTGGGGGTGGCGGCCTGCTCGCGCTTCGGCAAGGGCGAGATTCACGTTGAAAACGGGCTGGCTGCCGCGCTGACCGGGCGCCCGCGCTTTCTGGACGACGAGCTGGCCTTTATCGCCCGCGACCGGAATCCGGCGGTGGCGGTGGCGCACGGCTGGGTGCGTTTCGGCGAAAAACTGTCGACGCTGATGCACGGCAATTTCGCCTTCGCCGTGCTGGAACCGATCAAGAAAAAAGCCTTCATGGCGCTCGACCGCGTCGGCGCCGAGCGCCTGTGCTACGCCCATCGCGGCGGCCGGCTGGTGTTCGGCAGCAGCGCGCAAAGCGTGGCCGCCCACCCCGCCGTGGGGCGTGTCATCGATCCGCAGGCGATCTACGACTATCTCTATTTCCACACCATCCCGGCGCCGCGCAGCCTGTACCAGGGCGTGCGCAAGCTGCTGCCGGGGCAATTCGCCGTCCTGAAAAATGGCCGGCTCGGCACCGGCTTTTACTGGCAGGCCGATTACACGCCGGTCGACGCCGGTTTCGACAGCCAGCGGCGCGATTTTCGCGCCGTGCTGGATCGGGCCGTGCGCGATGCGGACGCCCCCGCCACCGCCGCGTTCCTCTCCGGCGGCACCGACAGCTCGACCGTCGTCGGCGCGCTCACCGCCGCGCGCGGCGCGCCGGTCGACACCTTTTCCATCGGCTTCGACGCCGACGGCTTCGACGAGATGGAATACGCGCGCTGCGCCGCCGAACGCTTCAAGTGCCACAGTCACGAGTATTACCTGAAGCCGGCCGACATCGTGACCGCGATTCCCGTCATCGCGCGCGAATACGACGAGCCCTTCGGCAACGATTCGGCGGTGCCGACTTACTTCTGCGCCAGGGCCGCGCGCGAGGGAGGTTTCGAACACATGCTTGCCGGCGACGGCGGCGACGAGATCTTCGGCGGCAACGCGCGCTACGCCAAGCAGCGGCTGTTCGAGGCCTATGCCCACCTGCCGGCGCTGCTGCGGCGCGGCGTGATCGAACCGATCGCGCGCCTGCCGGGTCTCTCCGACCGCTTTCCGTTATCCAAGCTGAAGAGCTACGTCGCCCAGGCCGGGGTCGGGCTGCCGCTGCGGCTGGAAAGCTACAACTTCCTGCACCGCACCCCCCTCGACCGGATTTTTGCTGCGGATTTCATCCATGCCGTCGATCCGTCGTCGGCCGATGCCGCTTTGACCGAAGTCTACGAGCGCACCGCGTCGGACCATTACATCAACCGCATGATGCACCTGGACCTGAAATTCACCCTGGCCGACAACGACCTGCGCAAGGTGGGCACCATGACCGAGGCGGCGGGCATCGAGGTGCATTACCCGCTGCTCGACGACCGCATGGTGGCGTTCGCCAACCGCCTGCCGGTGGACTACAAGGTGCGCGGGCAAAAACTGCGCTGGTTCTTCAAGGAAGCGCTCGTCGACCTGCTGCCGGAAAAGATCATCAACAAGAGCAAGCACGGTTTCGGCCTGCCGTTCGGCGTGTGGAGCAACCGGTACGCCCCGCTCGGCGAGCTGGTCGGCGACAGCCTGTCGGATTTCAGGCGGCGCGGCTGGATCCAGCCGGCGTATCTCGACCACATGCTCGCGATGCAGCGCGGCCCGCACGCCAGCTACTACGGCGTGATGATCTGGGTGAC
>JAJYXA010000533.1 GCA_021791235.1 Pseudomonadota bacterium | reverse complement strand
GGTTCCCCAGCGCGTAGCCGATGGCGCCGCCCGCCAGCGACAGCCACAGCGCTTCGGCGAAGAACAGGCGGCGGATGTCGGCGGCGGGCGCGCCGAGGGCTTTCAGGAGGCCGATTTCCGAGGTGCGCTGCGCCACCGCCACCAGCATCACGTTCATCACCAGGATGCCGGCCACCGCCAGGCTGATCGCGGCGATGCCCGCCACGCCCAGCGTCAGCGCGCGCAGGATGCGGTCGAAGGTGGCGAGAATGGCGTCCTGGGTGATGACGGTGACGTCCTCCTCGCCGTCGTGGCGCAGTTTCAGCAGATGGCGGATCGCGTCCTTGGCCGGTTCGATGTCGGTGCGGCTGCGCGCCTCGATCAGGATGCGGAACAGCGAGTTGGTGTTGAACAGTTCCTGCGCGTAGTCGATCGGGATGATGACGATCTCGTCGGAATTGAAGCCCATTGACTCGCCCTGGGGGGCCAGCACGCCGGACACCAGGAAGCGGCTGTCGCCGAGCCGGATGCGCTGGCCGACCGGCTCGCCGTCGGGAAAGAATTCGCGCGCGAGCGTGCTGCCCAGCACGATCTGCGCGCTGCGTTCCGAGCCGTGGGCGAGAAAGCTGCCCTGCGACAGCTTCATGTGGCGGATCGGCAGTAGTTCGGACGTGCTGCCGAGCACCGTCACTTCGCGCAGGCGGCCGCCGGACGTGAGCTCGGCCACGCCCACGTTGAGCGGCGCCATGCGCTTGACCTGCGGCAGATGAGCAATGAAGCGGGCGTCTTCCAGGGTCAGGTCGCGCGGCGTCTGGCCGAGCGCCGCGCCGGGAAAGCCGCCCGAGGTCTCGGCGCGGCCCGGCAGGACGAAGACCAGATTGGTGCCGAGCGAGGAAAACTGCCCGACCACATAGCGCCGTGCGCCGTCGCCCAGCGCGGTCAGCACCACCACCGCCGCCACCCCCAGCGCCATCGCCAGCACGATGAGCAGGGAACGGGTGCGGTAGCTCACCACCGTCTGGAAGGAGAGGGTCAGGGTGTCGCGCAGGTTCATGGGTCTACCTGAAGCTACCGCCGTGTCGAGCATGCCGATACGCGCGTGGGAGACAGCCCTTCGACAGGCTCAGGGCGAACGGGCTGAGGGGGTTGGCTGTGACACACATCCGATCCAACCACCGTTCGGGCTGAGCCTGTCGAAGCCTGTCCTGAGCAAGATCGAAGGGCCTGTCCTGAGCAAGGTCGAAGCGTTCCGGCCGAACGGTGGTTGGCTTCATTTTTCATCTCCCACGATCTCGCCATCGCGCATGGCGATGTGGCGATGCGCGCGGGCGCCGAGCTCGCGGTCGTGGGTGACGACGATCAGCGTGGTGCCGGCATGGTGCAGGCCCTCCAGCAGTTCCATCACCTCGGCGCCGATGCGGTGGTCGAGGTTGCCGGTCGGCTCGTCGGCCAGCAGCGCAGTGGGGCGCAGGATGGTGGCGCGCGCGATCGCCACGCGCTGGCGCTGCCCGCCGGAGAGCTCGGCCGGACGATGGCGCGCGCGGTCCTTGAGGTCGAAGGCGTCGAGCGCGGCGTCGACGCGGGCCTTGCGCTCGGCCGGCGCGATGCCTTCGAGCATCAAGGGCAACTCGATGTTCTCCGCCGCGGTCAGGCGCGGGACCAGGTGGAACGATTGGAACACGAAGCCGATCTTCTCGCGGCGCACGCGCGCTCGCTCGGTCTCGGACAGGTCGGTGACGTCGCTGCCGTCGAGTTCGTAGCGGCCGCTGTTGGGCTGGTCGAGCAGGCCGATGACGTTGAGCAGGGTAGACTTTCCCGAGCCCGATGGCCCCATGATCGATACGTATTCGCCTGACGCGATGTCGAGGTCGATGCCGTTGAGTGCGCGTACTTCCTGGTCACCCATGCGGAACACGCGTGTGATCGCGGTGAGGCGGATCATTTTGGGGTGACCTTCACGCCGGCCTTGACGTTCTCCTGGTCGAAAGACAGCAACACGCGGTCGCCGGCGTCGAGGCCGCTGGTGATTTCCGTGAATGCCCAATTGGCCAGTCCGGTCTTCAGCTTGCGCGTTTCCAGCGTGCCGTCCTTGCCCAGCACCAGCACGCTGCCGTCCTGCTGGATTGCCTGGGTGGGTACGCGCAGCACGTTGTCGCGATGATCGATGATGGCTTCGACGTCGGCGCTGTAGCCGACCAGCAGGGCATCGTGCGGCGGCGTGTCGAAATCGACCTCGACGTCGACCGTGCGCGCCTGTTTTTCGACTTCGGTTACGTACGGGGCGATGCGCCGGACGTGGCCGTTGAAGATCTTGCCGGGCAGGGCGTCAAGCGTGATGCGCGCGGGCTGTCCGGGCTTCAGTTTCGGCGCGTCGACTTCGTCCATCGGCGCGCTCACGTACAGGCAACTGTCGTCGATCAAATCCACGGCCGGCGGGGTGGGAATGCCGGGCGGCGAGGGCGTGGTGAACTCGCCGACTTCGCCGGTGATTTTCGCCACGATGCCGGCAAACGGCGCGGTGAGCGTGGTGCGCTCCAGCCCGACCTGCGTGACGCGGATCTGCGCCTGCGCGCGCTTGACGTCGGCGGCGAGCGCATCGCAGTTCGCCTGGCGCGCGCGCGCATCGGCGCGGGCATTTTCGGTGCTCTGCGGGCTGACGAATCCCTTGGCTGCCAGTTGTGCGGTGCGTTCGGCGTCACGCCTTGCGTTGTCCGCCATGATGCAGGCCTCGCGGCGGCGTTCCTCGCTCGTGGTCAACTGGCGGGTTGCGAGTTCACGCTGCGCGGCGAGGTCGCGATTCCACAGTTCGAGCAGCGGCTGCCCCGCCTTCACACGTTCGCCTTCCTTCACCCACAGCTTGACGATCTGCCCGCCTGCGACCGGAGCGAGCTTGGCACGGCGGCAGGCCTTGACCGTGCCGGCGCGGGTGTTGACCACGGTCGATTCGACCGTGCCGCGTGCAATCGTGGCGAGTTCGACTGCGGGTGATTGCGGCCGGGTGAAGTGCCAGCCCGCGTAGGCCAGCGCAGCGACCGCCAGCACGATGATGACAAGACGAAGCCAGGTTGTGGGTTTGAACATGATGGGGTGAAGCAGCAATTAACCGCCCCAATGTAACATTCGACCATGCTGAAAACCATCGTCCCCGCCCGTCTCGAATTCAAGGACGGCGTCCCGTATTCCGCCGCCTACGGCGACATCTACCATTCGGCCGATGGCGGCGCGGGGCAGGCGCGCCATGTGTTTCTGCAGGGTTGCGGATTGCCTCAGGCGTGGGCAGGGCGCAGTCGCTTTGTCGTGCTGGAAACCGGATTCGGCACCGGGCTGAATTTTCTGGCGACCTGGGCGGTCTGGCACGACGATCCGGCACGTTGTGCACGGCTGCATTTCCTGTCGGTCGAGAAACACCCGTTCCGCACAGAGGATTTGGCGCGGCTGCATGCGCAGTGGCCGGAATTCGCGTCGCTATCGGAAGAACTGCTGGCGAACTGGCCGACGCTGACGCCGGGCTTCCATCGCATCGCGCTCGACGGCGGGCGGGTGCAGCTCACGCTGATGCTGGGCGACGCGCTCGACTGCCTGCCGCAGGTGCAGGCGAAAGTGGACGCGTTCTACCTGGATGGCTTCGCACCCGACTGCAATGCCGACCTGTGGCAGCCGGCACTGTTCGACGCGCTCGTGCCATTGGCCCGGCCTGGCGCGATGGCTGCGACCTATACCGTGGCGGCGTCGGTGCGCGAGGGCCTGGGGCGGATCGGCTTCGACTGTGAGAAACGGACGGGCTACGGCCGCAAGCGGCATTGCCTGCGCGCGCGCTTCGCGGGGCTATCCCGATGGGTCGAAACCCCCAAACTGCGGCACGTCGCCGTCATCGGCGCCGGCGTGGCGGGCGCCGCAACGGCCCATGCGCTGGCGCAGCGCGGCCTGGATGTCACCGTGCTCGAGCGCGCCGACGCGCCGGCGCAGGCCGCGTCGGGCAATCCGGTGGCGGTGTTCCGCCCGCTGATTTCGCGCGACGACAACCGCGCTACGCGCCTGACACGGGCGGCCTTCCTGCACGACCTGCGCGCATGGGCCATGCTGGATGGCGTCGAGTGGGCGCGCTGCGGCGTGCTGCATCTGGCCAAGAATACGGAAGCGGCTGTGAAGCAGCAGCAGGCGCTGGCGGCCACGATGCCGCCGACCGATTATGCGTATTGGGTGGAACGGGACGAAGCACGCGAACTGGCGAACTGGCCGGTGGCAGCCTCAGGCGTGTATTACCCGACAGCGGGTTGGGTGGTTCCAGGGAGCCTGTGCCGTGCCTGGCTCGACCTTCCGGCCATCCGTGTGCAGGCGAACTGCACCGTTGCGCGCGTGGTACGCGTTGCGGCGGGATGGCACGTCGTGGATCGGGAAGGCACGATACTGGCCGAGACCGATGCCGTGGTGCTGGCGAACGCGCGCGACACCCTGGGCCTGGTGCCGGAGCAGCGCTGGCCGCTCAATACCGTACGCGGCCAGATCACGCGCTTGCCCCCCGGCAGCCTGCCGGACATCCGGCGGGTGATCGCCCGTGAGGGCTATGTGGCGCCAGGTGCACAACCACTGGTCGGCGCCACTTACGAACACGATGACGACGACACGATGCCGCGCCTGGAAAGCGATCTCGCCAACCTGGCCCGGCTGGAGGGGATCCTGCCGGGCGCGGGCGAGCGTGTGGCCGTGGGGCAGGTGAGCGGCCGTGCCTCATTGCGCGCCACCCTGCCGGATCGGCTGCCGCTGGTAGGCGCAGTCGACGGGCAGCCCGGGCTG
>JAJYXA010000117.1 GCA_021791235.1 Pseudomonadota bacterium | reverse complement strand
GGTCGAACAGCAGCACGGCATAACGCAGCGGCGCCACCAGCAGACCCTTGAAGAGATATTCCACGCGATGTCCCTTGGCCACCGTGACCAGGATGCTGGTGCCGACAGCCGTTTCTGCAATGAGCGTGATCGCCAGCGGTTCCCACAGCTGCAGCAGGATCATGATCAGGAGGGCGGTCGGAAACGCGATCTTCTCGAAGGCCGACATGAACAGCACCCAGCCGATCGGGCGGCCATATTTTTCCGTGTAGTCGGTGCCGAAGGGCTGGCGGTATTGCTCGCTGTGGACACGCTTGTCCGCGAGGCCCGCGGCCAGTTCGGCGGCTTCCTGTTTCTTTTTCCGATAGCGCTTGAGCGACTTGAAGGGACTGCGCATCAGTTCGTCGAAGTAGTAGCAGCTTTGCAGGAAGGACGACGACCACAGGTAGATCTGCCCCGGCACGCGGCCGACTTCCGGCTCCTGCGAACGGGCGTAGACGTCGGTGAGCTGGATGTTGCGGTAGCCGTTGTCGTTCATCGCGAAGCCGATGAAGATGTCCTCGGAATTCGTGAGGTCGTCGCCCAGGATCGGCTCGTAGCGGTCGAACACCATCGTCTTCAGCACGTCCCGACGATACGCGACGGCGCAGCCCACCGGATTGAGAATGCCACCAAAGAAGGTCATCTGGCCAAGGTACACGAATTTCTGCAGGAAGTAATACAGCACGTCGCGGTACATGTCGGTGATGCCGCGCTGCAGGTGGTGGAACCAGCCGACCCTGGGATAGATCGTGGCTTCGGGATGCGCATCGAGGAAGGTCTTGAGGGCATTCGTATCGAGCATGGCACGGCGGTCATGGTCGCGCAGCGGCAGCACGGTGCCGCAGGCGCTGGCGATGCCGGCGCCCTTGTAGAGCTCCTCGACCACGCGGTCGATGTAGTTGTCCGATTCCAGCACGGTGTCGCCGTCGAGTATGAACTGGACGTCGGAATCGAACTCGCGCGACTGGCGCTTGAGGGTCGGCGTCTTGCCGATCGAGTGCGCGCGCCGGATCGTGATCAGGTCCATGCCGTTCAGCGCGCAGAAGGTCTGGGCATATTCGACCGTGCGGTCGTGGCTGCCGTCGTCGACCAGGATGATGCGCGTGGGCTTGCGGGTCTGGCGCGCCAGCGCGGCCAGGCACAGCGGAATGTTGCTTTCCTCGTTGAAGGCAGGAATCACCACGTCGACGGTGGCATCGCGCCAGTCTTCCGCCGGATTGGGCAGCGTCTTGTCCGGCCCGTGGGCCACGCCGATGAGGCTCAGTATCGTGTTCGGGCTGAGGATGAAGTAGGGGGTAGTGGCCATGGGTGCTTATTCTAGGCGGCGCGCAAACGTTGCGCGCGTTGTCTTTCGATCAGATCGTTCAGGGTGTCGCTTAACTTCCACACGGGCTCGAAGCCGGTCAGGGCGCGCAACTTGTTGAGCACCGGGCGCCGGTGCGTGACGTCCTCGAACTCCTCGCCGTAGGCATCCTTGTAGGAAATGAACTGCATGGACGAGGCGCTGTGGGCGCTCTGCATGATCAGGCTGGCCAGGTCGCGAATGGAGATTTCCTGGTCGTTGCCGACGTTCACCACCTCGCCCCAGGCTTCCGGGCAGCCGGCGAGGCGGTCCAGTGCCACCACCGTGTCGCGCACATCGCAGAAGGAACGCGTCTGGTTGCCTTCGCCGTAGACGGTGAGCGGCTCGTTGTTGACCGCCTGTCTGACGAAACTGGGCACCACCATGCCGTAGTGGCCCACCTGGTTCGGTCCGATGGTGTTGAACAGCCGCGCGACTACGATATTCAGACCGTATTTTCGCGCATAGGAAAAGGCGAGGAACTCGTCCGCCAGCTTGGTCACGGCATAGGCCCAGCGCAGGCGGCCGGCGGACGGCAGCACGATGTAGTCGGTTTCCGCGAAGCTGCCGTTGGGATTGAAACCGTAGACCTCCGAGGTCGAGGCGATGATGACCTGCGGGTTCCAGCCGCCGTGGTGGATGGCGCGCAGGATGCGCTCGGTGCCGGTCATGTTGGTCGCCATCACGGCCACCGGGTCTTCCAGCACTTTTTTCACGCCGACGACCGCGGCCATATGGTAGATGCGGTCGGCCCAGGCGACGGCCTTGTCGAGGCCGTTCCAGTGCAGGATGTCCGCCTCGGCAAAGCGGAAGGCGGGATCGCCGCGGAAGGGATCGAGGTTCGCAAGGGAACCGGTGCTCAGGTTGTCCACCACATAGACCTGGTCGCCCAGCGCCAGATGGTGTTCCACCAGATGCGATCCGATGAACCCTGCGCCGCCCGTGATCAAAACATGCATATCGTGCACCTCTCTGAATTTTCGCCAGCCCCTGCCGAACGATGAACAGGCCGGCTGGAGGTCGAAATTTAAGTTCCCGTAAAAACAATGAGTTGTTTTGTTGTTGTGAGGGCTTAGCCGATCATTGCCGCGCCTGTCCGGATAACAGCAAGGAGCGTACCAATTTGGTGCCTATCCAATAACGGCAGATCACGGGGCACCTTTTGGGTGCGCTCCCGTCTTTCTGCATGGCATCACCGGAAATTTTTGGCGCATGTTCTGGGCGGCATCCGGGCGTGTCATCTGCCCATCACCAATTTTTCCTATGGTTAATCAAGTCCCGACGTTTTTTCTCGTCGGTGGCACAGCCGTTGCTTGATGACAATCAAGCGGCATCCAACGCCGCACCCAGATGGCGCGGCACTATCCGGTAGGGGGAACACTGCATGGTTTCGTCGGTATTCGCGAAAGAGCAACAGGACGGGATGCCCGGGCCCCTGCATCGCCCGGTATGCCGCCAGTTGAAGGCGCACCAGGCCGCGATGGCTGCGGTGCACATGCGCGACCTGTTCACGGCCGACCCGGCGCGCTTCGAGCGCTTTTCGCTGCAGGTGGGCGAACTGTTGCTGGATTATTCGAAGAACCGCATCACCGACGAGACCATGAGCCTGCTGGTGCGGCTGGCCGAAGAGGCGGACGTGGCCGGCTGGCGTGAACGCATGTTCAGCGGCGACAGGATCAACAACACCGAAAACCGCGCAGTGCTGCACGTGGCCCTGCGCAATCGCAGCAACCATCCGGTGCGGGTCGACGGCGAGGACGTCATGCCCAGGGTGAACGCGGTGATCGAGCGCATGGGCGCGTTCGCCGAGCGGGTGCGGAGCGGCGAGTGGCGCGGCTACACCGGCGAGCGCATCACCGATGTCGTCAACATCGGCATCGGCGGCTCCGATCTCGGCCCGCAGATGGTCTACCAAGCGCTGAAACCTTACCGTCATCCGCGCCTGAAGGTGCATTTCATTTCCAACATCGATGGCGCGCACGTGAAGGAGGCGCTGGAGGCGCTGAATCCGGAAACGACGCTGTTCATCGTGTCGTCCAAGACCTTCACCACGCAGGAGACGATGACCAACGCGCACTATGCGCGCGCCTGGTTCCTGGCGCAGTCGCAGGCGGAGAAGCACATTGCAAGGCATTTCGTGGCGGTGTCGACCAATCGCGACGCGGTCGCCGCATTCGGCATCGACCCCGCCAACATGTTCGAATTCTGGGACTGGGTGGGCGGGCGCTATTCGCTGTGGTCGGCGATCGGGCTGTCGATCGTGCTGGCGGTGGGTGCGGAACGCTTCATCGAGCTGCTGGAAGGCGCCCACGCCATGGACGAACATTTCCGCCATGCGCCGCTGGCTGCCAACATGCCGGTCATCCTGGCGCTGCTGGGCGTCTGGTACAACAATTTCTTCGGCGCCGAGTCGCACGCGATCCTGCCGTATGACCATTACCTGCGCAGCCTACCGGCCTACCTCGAACAGGCCGACATGGAGTCGAACGGAAAATCGGTCGACCGCGACGGCAACGTCGTCGACTATCCTACCGGCGCGATCGTCTGGGGCGCCACCGGCATCAACGGCCAGCATGCGTTCTACCAGTTGCTGCACCAGGGCACCAAGATCATCCCGGCCGACTTCATCGTGTCGGTCGAGCCGCACACCGACCTGCAGGCGCACCACGACATCCTGATCGCCAATTTCCTGGCGCAGACCGAGGCGCTGATGCGCGGCCGCACGCGCGAGGAAACGCAGCGTGAAATGGGTTCGGCGCAGAGCGGCCAGTTCGTCTCGCACAAGGTGTTCGACGGCAACCACCCCAGCAATGCGATCCTGCTGCAGAAACTGACCCCGCACGCGCTCGGCATGCTGATCGCGCTGTACGAGCACAAGATCTTCGTGGAGGGCGTGATCTGGAATCTCAATTCCTACGACCAGTGGGGCGTGGAACTCGGCAAGCAGCTCGCCAGTCGCATCCTTCCCGAACTGCATGCCGACGCACCGGTGGGCGGCCATGATGCCTCGACCAACGCGCTGATCAATTACTATCGACGCATGAGTCATCCGCACACTGGCCTATAGTTTAAAAATGGAGTTGATCGCAGGCGACATCGGGGGAACCAAAAGCTGGCTGGCCTGGGTGGCCGGCATGCCGGACGGGGCGCAGCAACTGCGTTTCGAGCATGTCTATCCGAGTGCCGATTTTGCAACCGCGGACGACCTGATCCGCCGTTTCATCGCCGACGCGCAGCAGGCAGCCGTGCCGGATCGCCTGCTGCTGGCGCTGCCGGGCGCCTTGCATGCGCAACACACCACGCTCACCAATCTGGACTGGACGCTGGATGCGGCCGCCATGCGGGCCACGCTCGGCATGGCCAGCGTGCGCTTCATCAACGATTTCCAGGCTGCTGCTGCGGGTGTGGCGACGCTGACA
>JAJYXA010000387.1 GCA_021791235.1 Pseudomonadota bacterium | reverse complement strand
AAAACAGGCTGTACCAGGCTTTGTAGATGGCGGTGGTGAAGGTGTCGTAGTTGAAGATCGCCATGGTGCCGAAATCGGCCAAGGTCTCCATCAGCGCCAGCATCAGGCCGGCGGCGATCCACGGCCGCGCCATCGGCAGCGCCACCCGGAAGAAGCCCTGCGTGCGGGAGAGCCCGAGCGACTGCGCCGCTTCCAGCGCAATCGCACCCTGCGTCGCGAAGGCATTCTTCGCGATCAGATAGACGTAGGGATAGAGCGCCAGCGACATCACCAGGATGACGCCGCCGCGCGAACGGATCTCGGGCAGCCCGGTGAGGCCCCAGCCCTCGCGCAGCCAGGTCTGCACGGGGCCGGTGAAGTCCAGGAGGCCGATCGCGACGAAGGCGGTGACGTAGGCGGGCAGCGCCAGCGGCAGCAGCAGCGCCCAGTCGAACAGGCGGCGGCCGGGGAAGTCGCACATCGCCGTGAGCCAGGCCAGCGACACGCCCAGCACGCTCACGCCTATCCCCACGCCCAGCACCAGCCACAAGGTGTTGCCCACCAGCTCGGGCAGCACGAATTCGGTCAGGTGGGCGAGGATGTCGCCCTCGACGTGGGCGAACGAAGCGAAGGTGACCGCCACCGGAACCAGCACCAGCGCGGCGATTGCGAGGGCGAACAGCATCCAGCCGCTGGGGCGCGGCCAAACAAAAACGCCCGCTGAGGGCGTTTTTGCCAGAACTGCGGCGTTATCAGACAAGATGGATCACGATTGCTTGTAAATCACTTGTAACCGGCGCGATCCATCAATTTTACGGCCTTGGCCTGCAGGCTGCCAGCTTCTTTCACGTTGATGAGGTTCTGCTTGAAGCTGCCCCAGGCCGCCACCGTCGGGGCCGGCGCCACCTTGGGGTTGACCGGATATTCCAGGTTGACGTCGGCGAACAGATTCTGCGCCTTGTCGGAGGACAGCCACTCGATCAGCTTCTGCGCGCCGGCCGGGTTCCTGGCGTAGCGGGTGACGCCGGCGCCGGAGATGTTGACGTGCACCCCGGCCGCCTTGTTTTTCAGGTTCTGGTTGGGCCAGAAAATCGCCAGCGGCAGATTGGGCTGCTTCTCCATCAGGCGGCCGAAATAATAGGTGTTGACCAGGGTGACGTCGCACTGCCCGGCTGCCACGGCCTCCATCGCCTTGGTGTCGTCGGGGAAGGGCGAGGTCGCCAGATTGCCGACCCAGCCGCGCACCATGTCCTCGGTTTTGCCTTCGCCGTATTCGGTGATCATCATCGCCACCAGGCTCTGGTTGTAGACCTTCTTCGAGGTGCGCAGGCAGAGGCGGCCTTTCCATTTCGGGTTGGCCAGGTCTTCGTAGGTCGACAGTTCCGCGGGCTTCACCTTGCCGGTGTTGTATACGATGGTGCGGGCGCGCACCGACAGGCCGAACCACTCGTTGCCGGGGTCGCGCAGGTGGGCCGGCACGTTGGCCTCCAGCACCCTGGACTGGATCGGGCGGAGCAGGCCTTCTTCGGAAGCCTGCCACAGGTTGCCGGCGTCGACCGTCAGCAGCACATCGGCCGGGGTGTTTTTGCCTTCGGCTTTCAGGCGCGCCATCAGCGGGCCCTCCTTGTCGGTGATGAACTTGATCTGCACCCCGGTGTCGCGGGTATAGGCGTCGAACAGCGGCTTGATGAGCTGTTCGTTGCGCGCGGAATACACCACCACCTCTTCGGCCAAAGCGGGGAGGGCAGCAATAGTGAGCGCCAGGGCGGCGAACAGTTGGGTCGATTTCATTTTGAGCAGGTCCTCAAATCCACAATGTTTCTTAATCGTACTAAAAATGATAACCGTTATCAATAACGAAAAATAAAAAATTGACCGGGCCGCATCACTTCAATGCCGCTCGAACTGGATCAGCATCATTAGGGCGCCTTCGAACACCGCATCCATCCGGATGGCACCCGGACGCTCGTCGAGTTTCAACCCGGGCTGGGCGGACGGCTCAATATCGATCAGCGTAAGCAGCTGTGCCGGATAATCGACCTCCAGCGTCACCCGCATCGGGTAGTAGCCGTCGAGAAACTTGCGCATGTAGGGACCGTTGAGCAGGTTGAAATAGCCATTGCCGTTGTTGCGCAAGGCGCGGGTTTGCGCCGACAGGCAAAGTCGCGCACCACGCTCGACGTTGCGCAGCTGCACGCTGGCGCCTTCGATCCAGACATCTTCAATGTGGGTGAACGTGTCCACCCTGAGGTCGCGCACAAAACCTTCGCGAAAGGTGATCTGCGTGCGCGGTACCGCGTCAAGGTTGTCGTGGCACTGCGACAGGCTGACCCAGCCCGAACTCAGGCTGTCGCTATCGATGCGGATGCGATTCTGGTGATGATGAAGCGGCTTGTCCGGTATGACTTCGAGAAAATGCAGGTTGCCTTCGTTGACGTTCCCGGCGCTTTCAAAGGTAAGGTCGGTGGCGGCGTGCGCCAGGCCGATGCCCAGCGCAACGGGCAGCAACAGGCAGCGCCGGAGCAGGGAGAGGAGGAATTTATTCGGAGGCAGCATCCGCCGGATCGAGCGGGCTGGGCGGGATGACGCGTCGCGCGCCGTCGAAGCGTTCGCGCCAGTAGCGGTCGTTGAGATTCGACACCGTGACGGATCCCGTGCGGCTGCTCGCGGCATGCACAAAACGATCATTGCCCAGATAGATGCCGACATGGGAAAACGCGCGGTTGAGGGTGTTGAAGAAGACCAGGTCTCCCGGCTGAAGTTCAGCGTGCGCGAGCGGTAGGGCGGCCTCGCTGATGGCGCGGCTGTCGCGCGGCAGCACCACACCGGCAGCCTGCCTGAACACATGACCGACGAAGCCGCTGCAGTCGAGCCCGGTCTCGGGCGAGGTGCCGCCCAGGCGGTAAGGGCTGCCGACCAGACTGACGGCGTACATCGGAATATCCTCAGGCGGCGTGCCGGCGCGGGCGGCCGGCACCAGCAGCAAAGCCGACAGGGACAGCAACGCGACAGGCTTCATGGAACAGCAATCTGCTCTATAGTTGAATCGGAAAACGGTCAAATCCGGGAAATCTTGATTGTGAGGACTCCATCATGAATGACGCGCGCACTCCTGCTTCAAGCGAAACCAGTATCCCTGAAAATGCACAATTGACACAATGGCACGACGAGGCCGCGGCAGCGGCGTCCGGCCCCGACCTGCGCGAGCGCGTGCGTGAACTGACCGCGCGTGCGCTGCGCGAACGCCGGATGGCGCTGCAGGACCTGCGCGAGATCGTCGGCGCGATCACCTCCGGGGTCGGAAGCGGGCTGGCCGCGCGCGGCGGCGAGATCAAGGACGGGCTCAAGCAGGCCGTGGCCGGCCTCGACGACGCCGTCGGCAGTGCCGCGCAGGCGGCGTCCTATACCTTGCGCGAAGCCGCCGAGCAGGGGAAGGCGTTCAAGGACAACGAATTGAAAGCCAGCCTGGAACAGCTGCGCGACCTCGAAGCGCAGTTTGTCGACACCCTGAAGCAGACGGCCAAACAGTCCGGCGGCAAGCTGAAGGAAGAACTCGATACCCTGAGCGAGCATCTGAAGCACAGCGGCACCCGCACCGGCGAGCAGGTGCGCGAGGCGCTGGAACGGCTGGCCCACGGCGTGAAAGCGGGGACCGATGCCGGGCGCGCCGGACTGGGCGAGTCGGCCAGCACGGCCATCGAGCGCCTGTCGCAAGTGGCGAGCGGCATTCTGGCTGCGGTATCCGAGTCGCTCAAACGGCAGAGCGAACGCCTGCGTTCCTGATCCTGCATCATCCGGCAGCGGAAACGCTGCCGGTTAGCCGCTTGCGGCTACACTCTCGGCATTGCCAACTTCAATAAGCAACGATGCTCTGGGAAACCATTTCGGTCGTGCGCGACCTGCCGCGATTGCATGAAATCGCCTCGGTGATGATTCGTTATGGCTGGGGCGACCTGGTGCGCGTCCTCGGCATCAGCGGCGTACTGGAACGCGCCGGGCGGGTGTTGCACTGGCACAGCACCAACGAAATCGGCCAACTCGATGCGCCGGTGCGGATCCGCCGCGCACTGGAAGAGCTGGGACCGACGTTCGTCAAGCTTGGACAATTGCTGGCGACGCGGGTGGATATGTTTCCCCCGCACTGGATTGCCGAATTCGAAAAACTGCACAGCCAGGTGCCCGCGGTGCCATACGACATCCTGCATCCCGAACTGGTGGCCGCCATCAAGGGCGAACCCGCCGAGGTGTTTGCCGCGTTCGACCCGGTGCCGCTGGCGGCGGCATCCATTGCGCAGGTGCACCGCGCCACCCTCAGGGACGGCACGCCGGTCGTCGTCAAAATGCGCCGGCCGGGCATCGAGGGGGTGATCCGGGCCGATCTGCGCATACTGGAACACGCCGCCAAGTTGCTGGAAAGCGAAGTGCCGGATTCCCGGCGCTACGACCCGGCGCACATCGTCTCGCAGTTCCGCCGCTCGCTGATGCGCGAACTCGATCTGGCCAAGGAGGCGCGCAACATCGACCAGTTCGCGCGCCACTTTGCCGACGACCCGTTGGTGAAGATCCCCAAGGTGTATTGGGAATTCACCAACGACCGCGTCAACGTGCAGGAAGAAATCGTCGGCAAGGCGGGAGTGTCCCCCGCCATGCTGCGTGCCAGCGGACTCGATCCCCAGCTGTTGGCGACACGCGGCGCCGACACGGTGCTGCGCATGGTACTGGAGCATGGCTATTTCCATGCCGATCCCCACCCGGGCAATGTGCTGTTCCTGCCCGGCAACCGCATCGGCATGATCGATTTCGGC
>JAJYXA010000267.1 GCA_021791235.1 Pseudomonadota bacterium | reverse complement strand
CACACGATACCGCCTTCTACGTCGCCAACACATCGCTCACCGCCGCCATCGCCGCCAAGGCCATCCGCGCACATTGGGGCATCGAAAATTCCTCCCACTATGTCCGAGACGTCACCTTCGCCGAGGATCGATCCCGGATCCGAACCAACCCTGGCGTCATCGCCCGATTGCGCAGCTTCGCCTTCAACATCCTCATGAACAGCAAAGCCAGCGCCAGCACCCTCAGCCAAGACCGCTACCGCGCAGCTCTCGCCGGACTCAAACACCTCCTCGCACTCATTACTATCCCAAAGCATTGAACAGCCCTACGGGCAGAAGTGAGGCAGCAGGCTGAGCTTCGATGGATGGCTGTGAAATTCCCGCAAGCTTCTCAGTAACCATCTGTGCTTTCTCGGGAGTCATGGCCGCCAGTATCGGTGCTGATTTTCGGCTATTCATTCGCTGAAGCACATTCAGTACGACTTCCGGATCTAACCCGTCAAAAATGCGTGCCGCGCTGCGTGGATCCATCGTTTCATATGTGGAAACCAAAGCAGCCCACTTCTTTTCATTCGCGGCGTGATGCTCTGCATTCATCGCTTCAAGCCGCTTGGCCAATGGCTTGAGTGCGGCGACTTGCTTTGCAATTGCTGCTTTTGCCACCGTCAGTTCAGCTTCCCGTTGATCCAGAGCAGCAGCTCTCGCATCAAGTTGTTTAGCCCGCTGTTTGAGTTGAAGCAGTATCTTGCGTTCTCCAGCCTGATCAAGCGGATCTGGCTTGCAAAGAGGAGGCGGAGGGGGGCGATCTGTCCAGTTAGCGACGGGTGCATAAGGCATTGTGTTGGAATTCGGTGGCGCGTTCGATCCTGTCGGTTCGGCATCCGAATGACGGGCGTCAATCTTCTTGCTTACTTGCGACGTAGCCTCGGTCTTCGCAAACGCAGCCTCAATGAGGCCAGCCGACTTGAAGAGGATGGTTCCACATAGGCAGAACATCACAATAGGCAGGAGGCGTGGAGTACCGCCGGATCGGGAGTCGTTAGGTGACATCAGCCAACATCCGGACAAGATCGCGTTCGGCCCTGCTCTGCAACTTGACGGTCCGTCGTGACGATGAGGGGCGTGCAAGGGAATTTGGTGTGGCGGTTAACACTCCGTGCGGCGGAGCTATCAAGTGGGTGCTCTGAGGCTGCGTTGTCATCGCGGGCTTTAACGGTGCTTCAACAGCTTCCTGGCGTTCCATGAGCGGAGGCATATTGGCAACGATTGTTGCCTGACTTATTGCGTCGTCAAGACGCTTGGTGGCTACTGCCGCTGCCTGGCAAGCTTCATCTAGTACAGCGGAACTCTTGCCCGCTTCTTTCGTGAGCCGATCTGTGGCGTCTATGGCAGCAGTCACAGATGTGCCGATCCGGTCGATAAGCTCCTGCAACGTCTGCCGTTCGGCTCGCATCTGGATGATTGATCGGTCCAGACGGCGCGCATAGATCAGAGTGAATACCAGAAGCCCAAAAAGGACAACCTGGAACCCCCAGGTTCCGAACTCGAGCAGATCTACTAGCATCGTTTGCACCATTTTGCGCCTAAGTTTTAAGAAACCACCAGATATCGAAGCTATTGGACAATCAGTTCCTGAAAGAGAATATCCTTAACGATTGCCGGAGCAGTCGCGATTTTAACACGATTGATCAAAGCTTCACGTAAACGATAAGTACCTGAAGCACCGCGCAATTCGTCCGGCCGCATGGCACGAAGATAGGTTTCAAATACATCTACAACGCGCGGCATGTCGGTCATTGCAATTTTTGCTGATTTCGGATCAGCTAATTCTATGGTTGCTTCAAGTTTCACGTATGAATCTTGCCCACTTGGTACATTGAGATTGGCAACAATTTCAGGGACCTTGACATAGACTGGACCGGCCAACTTGTGATGATTTCTCTGCCCGAGAAGATGAGGCAGGATTCCCGTTATCCAGAGACCGACAACCAAAAGCATGATAGCGGCAACAGCCCCACCAATCACAAACAGCTTGCGTCTTGATGACTTAGCTGGCGCTTCCTCGGCCCCGGCTTCAGGCAAAGGGGTATCGGCAGCATTTTTTGCGGCGGTGGGCGTTTTGGCCATTTGTCGTCCTCTGGTCCTGCTCGCGCAGTATCGTGGATGAATGTTAATGAATGGTTATGTTTGGTGTTGCGGTCAGTGAAAATCACGGCTTCGTGGCAGGCTCTTCCTCTGCGGTACCGTGCCGCACGGCTCGGCCTCAGCTGAAGGCCGGTCCAGCACCTCCAACAGGGCGGAGAGATCGCTCAGTGCTTCGACCAGGACATGCACGATGGCAGCATCCTTCTCGACGCTGCGCTGCACCCGTCCGCGCGCGCCGAGCAGCGATGCGCCGATCACCTGTGTCCGCAGGCTTTCGACCAGGGCCGGCCGGACAATCAGATTGGCGATCCCCGTTTCGTCCTCGATCGTAATGAAAACCGTTCCCCGTGCGCTCCCGGGCCGCTGGCGGATGGTGACGATCCCGGCGAGATCGACGATGCTGCCATCGGCGGCGAAGGCCGTAACGGCCTGGCAGGTCATCATCCCCTCAAGCCTGGGGTGGCCGCGTAGCAAGCCCATCGGATGTGCGCGCAGCGACAGCCCGGTGGCACGATAATCGGCGGCAACGTGGTCCTCGGGTCGCATCTCCGGCAGGTCTGGGGTTCCGCGCGGCGGCGCAGCCAGCGGCAGCAGGGGGAAAGAGGCCGGCGGTTCCACAAGGCCGACCTGCCAGAGCGCGGTACGCCGGTCCATGCCCAGAGATCGCAGGGCGCCGGCCTCGGCAAGCGCTTCGAGGGCGGCTGTCGGCAGCGATGCCAGCGCGGGCAGGCAGATTCGGCCCTCCGCCCGCAGGGCGTCGATCCGTGCGGCCCAGTCCGCCCTGAAGCCCCTGATCATGCGCAGGCCGAGCCGCAGCGCCCCGCTTTCCACCGTGCAGTCCCACGAACTCGCCGCTACATCGGCGGCGCGGACGGCGATGCCATGCTCGCGTGCATCGCGCACGATCTGCGCCGGCTGATAGAACCCCATCGGCTGGGCGTTCAGCAGGGCAGCGGCGAATTCCGCCGGGTGGTAGCATTTCAGCCATGCTGAGACATAGACCAGGTGCGCGAAGCTCGCGGCATGGCTTTCGGGAAAGCCGTAGGTGCCGAAGCCCTCGATCTGGCGGAAGCAGCGTTCCGCGAAATCGCGCTCATGGCCGCTCGCGATCATGCCCTCGATCATCCTGTTGAAGAACCGCTCGATCGCACCGGGACTGCGGAAGGTTGCCATGGCGCGGCGCAGTTCGTTGGCTTCGCCGGGCGTGAAGCCTGCCGCCTCGATGGCGATCCGCATCGCCTGTTCCTGGAACAGCGGCACGCCGAGCGTCTTGCCGAGGACGGAGCGCAGGGCGGGCGAGGGCATGTCCGGCGCTTCCAGCCCGTTCCGCCGCCGCAGATACGGATGCACCATATCCCCCTGGATCGGCCCCGGCCGGACGATCGCGACCTCGATCACCAGGTCGTAGAAGGCGCGCGGCCGCAGCCGCGGCAGCATGTTCATCTGCGCCCGGCTTTCCACCTGGAACACGCCGAGCGCATCTCCCCGGCTCAGCATGTCGTAAACGCGCGGGTCCTCGCGCGGCACGTCGGCCAGATCGGCGATGCCCAGCATGGCGAAGCACTTGCGGATGCAGGTGAGCATGCCCAGCGCCAGCACGTCGACCTTCATCAGCTTTAGCGCGTCGATATCGTCCTTGTCCCATTCGATGAAGCTGCGCCCCGGCATGGCGGCCGGGCCGACCGGCACGATCTCGTCGAGCCGGGTGCGCGTCAGCACGAACCCGCCGACATGCTGGGACAAGTGCCGCGGCAGGTCGACCAGCTCGCGCGCGAGGCCGATGGCGCGCCGCAGGTCCGGCGCGGCCGGATCGAGCCCGGCCTCGCGCAGCCGGGCATCGGACCACAGCGCATCGCCCGGATTCCAGCTCTGCGCCGCCAGCGTCTCGATCGTCGCTGCGTCGAGGCCGAGCGCCTTGCCGACATCGCGGATCGCGCTGCGCGGCCGGTAGTGGATCACCGTTGCCGCGATTGCCGCCCGCGCGCGGCCGTAGCGGCCGTAGATATACTGAATGACCTCCTCGCGCCGCTCATGCTCGAAATCGACGTCGATATCCGGCGGCTCGCCCCGCTCGGCCGAGACGAAGCGCTCGAACAGCAGGTCGATCTCGGCGGGATCGACGGCGGTGATGCCGAGGCAGTAGCACACGGCGGAATTCGCCGCCGAGCCGCGACCCTGGCACAGAATCCCCGCCCCGCGCGCGAACCGCACGATGTCGTGGACCGTGAGGAAATAGCGCGTGTAGCCGAGTTCCGCGATCAGCGCGAGTTCTTTCGCGATCGTCGCGCGCACCGCCGCGGGCACGCCAGCGGGATAGTGCCGCGCCGCCCCTTCCCAGGCCAGCGCCGCCAGATGCGCGTCCGGCGTGGTGCCCGGCGGCACCGGCTCATCCGGATACTCATAGGCGAGATCGTCGAGCGAGAAGCGGCAGGCGGCAACGATATCGAGCGTGCGCGCAAGTGCCGCCGGATGGTCGCGGAACAGCCGCGCCATCTCGGCCGGCCCTTTCAGGTGGCGCTCGGCATTCGCCAGCAGCGCATGGCCCGCCGCCGCGACGGTGGTGCCGAGGCGGATCGCCGTCATCGCGTCATGCAGGGGCCGGCGGTCGGGCACATGATAGAACGGCTCGTTGACGGCGACGAAACCCGTATCGATCGCGGCAAGCGCGCGCAGCCG
>JAJYXA010000305.1 GCA_021791235.1 Pseudomonadota bacterium | reverse complement strand
AAGCGGCGGGCATCGACCCGGTGGACAAGTACGCGCACGAGTTCATCGAACAGTCGGCGGTGAAGTACTTCAAGGAATACCTGGCGAAAGTGAAGTCCGGCGAAATCGTTCACGCCGCCCGCGGCGACGCCGACATCCGCCAGGGCGCCTACATCGCCGCCTGAAATTCGCTGCATTCAATCTATCTGCAACAGCTAGGAGAGCAAGACCATGGCATTCAAGATCATCACGTCCCAATGCACCGCCTGTTCGGCGTGCGAGCCGGAGTGCCCCAACAACGCCATCCGCGAGAAGGACGGTACCTTCATCATCAAGCCGGAGAAGTGCACCGAGTGCATCGGCTACTTCGACGATCCGCAGTGCGTCGCGGTGTGCCCGGTCGACGACACCTGCGTGATCGACAACAGCTACCCGCGCTACGTGGCGGCCTAGGAGATCATGATGGAACTGTCACTCACCCCCGCCGCCCAGAAGTTCGTGCGCCGCATGATCAACTTTGGCGGCGCCGGAGCGAACGCCGGCTTTCGCCTGACGGTCAGCGCCGGCGGCTGCTCCGGGCTCGCCTCCGAATTCACCGTGGAGTCGGTTCCGCTGGCGGGCGATGCGGTGGTCGAGGTCAGCGGCGTCAAGCTCTTCCTGCCGGCGGAGAGCCGTTTGCTGCTGGAAGGCGCGACCATCGATTTCACGGATACGCCGACCAACAGCGGGCTGACCTTCGTCACGCCGAATTCGCCGTCCTGCGGGTGCAGCAGCTCCAGCAGCAGCGGCGTGGCCAGCATCGATATATCCAGCATCGGCCACAGGCATTGAGGTCAGGAAAGGGTGAGCGCGCGATGGCTGCGGCATGGACAACGGAGGGCGGGATCGTGACGGCAAGCCCCGCCGTGCCGACGGACATGGATCCCGAATGGCTGGAACGCGCCTGTCTGGGCGGCCATCTGCCGGAACAGGTCGAGCAGCACCTGCGCCTGGCCGGACTCAACTACCAGCACGACGTGGTCGCCGAGCGCTATCTGTTCCAGGCGCAGGCCCTGGCGCCCGGCCACGCCGCCGTGCTGATCGCGCTGTACCGATTCTATTTCTACAAGGGGCGCCTCGCCGATGCGCTCGAGGTGGCCGAGCGCTGCCTGGCCAAGGCAGCGCGCGACAACCGCCTGAACGAGGATTGGCGCGGTGTGCGGCAGGGCGATGCGCAATTCGGCAGCTACGACGCCATCCTGCCGCGCTTCTACCTGTTCACCCTGAAGGCCTACGGTTACCTGCAGATGCGCCTGGGACGGCTGGAGGCAAGCCATGCCGCGCTGACCAAGATGCTGGAACTCGATCCGAGCGACAAGCTGAACGCCACGGTGCTGCTCAAGGTGCTGGCCCGCCACGGACAGGAGGACGAGGATGAGTGAGCCGGGGATGAGCGAGCTTGGACCGCCCGTGGACTGGCAAGGCGGCGAGGTGGATTGCGCCGGCTGCGCCTGCCGCGGCCTGCTCGAACAGCAACGCTGCCGCGTCGGCCATGCGTGCGTGAACGACCGCTACGCCAAGCGCATCGACCGTTTCTTTTCCTGGAGTCCGGAACGGGCCAAGGATTACCTGACCCATCCCTATTTCGAAGTACGTGCGGTGGCGGCCAAATACGTGGACGTGTTCCATCTGCCGCAGCTGATCCTGGATCCGGACGAGACCGTGCGCTGGAGCGCGGCGGTCAGGCTGCCCCCCAAGCATCTTTTGACGCTGGTGAACGATCCGCACCGCGAGGTGCGGATACGGGTGGCGGCACGCCTCGATCCCCATGAACTGGACGCCATGATCCACGACCCGGATTACTACGTGCGGCAGGTGGTGGTGCGGCGCATCCCGGAAAACCTGCTGACCCTGATGATGCAGGACGAGGATCCCGTTGTGCGCTGCACGGTGGCAAGCCGGATCGGGGATACCTGGCTGCCGGCGATGGCAAAAGACGGAGATGCCGCCGTTCGCCGCGAAGCGGCCAAGCGCATGAAGGCGTGGCAATTGATCCTGCTGCTGGACGATCCGGACTGGCGCGTGCGCTACGAGGTGGCCAGCCGGGCCGAGCGCAGCCACCTGGGCCGGCTGGCCGACGACGAGGATGAACTCGTGCGGGGCGTCGCCCAGCTGCGCCTGGGCAAGAGCGCCGGTGATCTCCTCAAGCTGGTGACGCAGAAGCCGGCGTTTCAGCCGTTTTAGCAATCAAGTTTCAGGAGGTGAAAAATGGCCAAGATCAGTCGTGACAGTGACATCGTGGAGATCACCGCCGACCCGATATTCGACTACGGGGCGAAGGTGAAATCCATCAAGACGGTGCGCAACGACGGCACCTACGCCGGCAAGGACATCGGCGATGTCCTGGTGAAAAAAGGCGACATCGGCTACGTCACCAGCATCGGCACCTTTCTGCAGCAGTTCTACATCTATGCCGTCGACTTTGTCGACACCGGCCATCGCGTCGGCATGCGCGGCAAGGAACTGGAAGCCGTCGCGGCCGCTTCGCTGCCTGCCGAAGCCGCAGGGGAGGTCGCATGATCGAGCCGCGTGAAGCGAAATACCAATGGGGCCAGCGCATCGTGGCCACGGTCGACATGTACAACGACGGCAGCTACCCGGACCGCGAGCCGGAGTCCTTGTTGGTGGGCAACGGCACGCCGGGGGAAATCGTCAATGTGGGATATCACGAGGAGCTTAATCTGCCTGTCTACCTGGTTGAGTTCCAGGAGGGCGGCGTGGTGGGTTGCCTCGAAGAAGAAATCACCCCGGCATGAGGAACCCAGCATGGGCGATGCGGCAAAGCAGACACACTGCATGCATCCGAACGATGTGGATCGCAAGCGCATCGAGCGTGCGCTGGACGCGCGCGCACGCTACCGCTACGTCAGCCCCGAAGTGCGGGCGGAAGAGGGCGGCTACCGGATACAGAGCCCCTGCTGCTCGCGCAATGTCGACCAGTCCGGCGGCGTGATTGATATCGCGCAGCTGGAATATGTAAGCGAACTGCAGACGTGGCGTTTGTACCGCAAGGACCACGCGCGGCATGAATGGCAACTTTACGCAGCGTTCAGCGCCTTGAGCGAACTGCTGCAATTTTTGAATCAGGACCCGGATCGGATCTTTTGGCAATGACGCACCAGGACAGCATCGTATATCTGGACAACAACGCCACCACGGCGCTGGCGCCCGAGTGCGTGGCGCCGGTGCTGGCCTGCCTGCGCGACGTCTACGGCAATCCGTCCAGCAAACACGCCGCCGGCGCCCGCGCCAAGGAACGGGTGGAGCAGGCGCGCGCCGCGGTGGCGCGGCTGCTGAACGCGGCGCCGGCCGAGATCGTGTTCACCGCCAACGGCACCGAAGCCAACCACCTGGCGATCCGGGGCGCGCTGGCGGCAAGCCCCGGCAAGCCTCATGTGGTGGTCAGCGCGGTCGAGCATCCCTCGAACCTGCGTCTGCTGGCCCATCTGCAAACCGACGGCGTGCGCGTGACGCAGCTGCCTGTTAACCGCGAAGGCGGGCTGGATCTTGCGGCACTGGAGCGCGCGATCACGCCGGACACCGCGCTGGTGTCGCTGATGTGGGCCAACAACGAAACCGGCGTGCTGTTCCCGATTGCGGAGGCGGCGCGCATCGCCAAATCGAAAGGCGTGCTGTTCCACACCGATGCGGTGCAGGCCGCAGGCAAGATTCCCCTCGACCTCGCGCAGGTGCCGGTCGATCTGCTGTCGCTCTCCGGGCACAAGTTCCACGCGCCCAAGGGCGTCGGCGCCCTGTTCATACGCAAGGGGATGAAGCTGCAGCCCATGCTGTTCGGCCACCAGGAGCGCGGGCGGCGCGGCGGCACCGAGAACGTCCCGGCCATCGTCGGCATGGGCCTGGCCTGCGAGCTCGCGGCCAGCGAACTGGAAGCCAAGGCCGCGGCCACGGCCGCCTTGCGCGACCGTCTCGAGTCCGGGCTGCTTGCGCGCATTCCCATTGCCCGCATCAACGGCGGCACGGCGCCGCGGGTGGCCAACACCAGCAGCGTGCGCTTCGGCGAACTTGCGGCCGAGGCGATCCTCGACAAGCTCGACCGTGCCGGCATCTGCGCCTCGTCCGGCGCCGCCTGCACCGCCGGCGGCAGCGCGCCGTCGCATGTGCTGGTCGCCATGGGGCTCAGCGAAGCGGAAGCGCTGGCGACGATCCGATTTTCGTTGAGCCGCTACACGACAGCAGCCGAAATCGACCATGTCATCGACGTGCTGGCTTCGACTGTAAAACGCATGACCGCCGAGGCGGCGTGAACCCCTTCGCAAACAAGGAAAAACCATGAAAGTCATGATCAGAAAAGATGCCCAGGGAAGCCTGTCCGCCTACGTGCCGAAAAAGGATCTGGAAGAGCCCATTGTCTCGATGGAACAGGCGGGCATGTGGGGCGGCATCGTCACGCTGGCCAACGGCTGGCGCCTGGAACTGCCGGAGATGGCGCCGGAAACGAGCCTGCCGATCACGGTGGAAGCGCGCCGGCTGGGAGAGGCGGCATGATCAGCCCCGACGATCTCGCCCGCATCGACGATTTATTGGTGGCGCCGCCGGCGCAGGGCAATCCGCTTGCGGAATTCCGCCACCGCTTCCCGGGCCTGTCGCTGACGCGCTGCGACGCCGGGGACATGAGCAGCGAACAGGTGTTTCGCGAATACCCGCAGTTCAACCTCTACCTGGTGGACGGCCGCGATCACTGCTGGCACATCACCGACGACCCCGCTGCCGCCACCGGCATCGTCGTCGCCGCGCGCAACTAGGAAACATCATGAGCGAAGG
>JAJYXA010000139.1 GCA_021791235.1 Pseudomonadota bacterium | reverse complement strand
CCGAGCTCGATGCGCGCCTGGCGCAGGCCAAGGCAGACGGGAAAGCGGTGATGCTCGACTTCTATGCCGACTGGTGCGTGTCGTGCAAAGAGATGGAGACGTTCACCTTCAGCGATCCCAAGGTGCGGGCGCGGCTGGCCGACGTGGTGCTGCTGAAGGCCGACGTCACCGCCAACGCCGACGCCGACAAGGCGCTGCTGAAACGCTTCAACCTGTTCGGCCCGCCCGGGCTGATCTTCTGGACTGCCGCAGGCGAACAGTCGGGCTACAAGGTGATCGGCTTCGAGAAACCCGACAAGTTTCTTGCCAGCATCGAGGCTGCGCTGACCCGTTGAGCGAAGGCCCGCTCAGGCCTCCGCGCGCGGCAATCGCAGCCGCGCGGTGAGTCCGCCGCCCGCGGTGTCGGCCAGTTCCAGGGTGCCGCCGTGGGCATGCGCGATTGCTTCGACCAGCGCCAGCCCCAGTCCGCTGCCGGGCTGGCTGCGGGCCGCATCGCCGCGGGCGAAGCGCGCGATCAGCCGGGTACGCTCGGCGGGCGCAATGCCGTCGCCGTGGTCGATCACTTCGAGCAGCGCATGCGTGCCGGCCTCGCTGAGCCGTACGGCGAGCGGCGTGGCCGCAGGCGTGTACTTGATCGCATTGTCGAGCAGGTTGGCGAGCGCCTGGCTGATCAGCGCCGGCTGGCCGCGCACCGCCAAGGGACCAGGCAGGTCGAGGGTGAACGGGCGGCCGGCTTCTTCCGATTCGTCGGCATAGAGCTCGGCGACCTCCCGCGCGACGCGGGCGAGATCGAACACTTCCGGCGCGGCGACTTCGCTGCCGGCCTCCAGCCGCGCGATCGATAGCAGCGCGTCGAAGGTGTGCATCAATTCGTCGACGTCGCTCGCGGTTTGCGACAGCGCCGTCCGATAGGCCGCGGCATCGCGTGGCTGCGCCAGCACCACCTCGACGCGGGTTTTCAGGCGGGCGAGCGGCTTGCGCAGGTCGTGGGCGACGTTGTCGGATATCTCGTGCATGCCGGCGACCGCGGCCTCGATGCGCGCGAGCATCGCGTTGAGGTGTCCCGCCAGCAGATCGAACTCGTCGCCGTGCCCGCTGGCCTCGACGCGTTGTCCCAGATCACCCGCCGCGATGCGCCCGGCGGTGCGGTTGATCGCGTCGATGCGGGTCAGCCACTGCCAGCCGAGCGCGAGCCCTAGCAGCACGGCGAGGCTGGCGGTGAGCGCGAGCACGACTGCGGCGGCGATCAGGGCGGCTTCGCGCAGGTCTTCGACCGCACCGGGCTCCTGCGCGATCAGCAGGCGGCCGCCATCGGGGAGCCTCGCTCCGAGGGTGGGCATGGGGGTCGACTCGGTTTCGCCGGGGGGGGCGTCCTCCGATTTGCCGAGCGCGAGCTCGCCCTGCAGCAGACGTCCGTCCGGCGTGAGCCAGGTGGGCCAGGCCGCGATGTCGCCAGCGCGGCGTGCCCCGTGCGCATCGAGCAACAAGTAGTGCCTTGCGCCGCGCGTGTCGCTCAGGGCCTCGATGCGGCGTGCGAGGGTGGTGGGCGGCAGGTTTTTCAGCACGGCGAGTTCGGTGGCGAGGCTGGTCGCGACCTGTACGCCGACGTAGCGGTTGACGGCCCAGAACAGCGCGGCCAGCGCGATGGCGAGTACGCCGATCTGCAGCAGCGCATAGCGCAGGGCCAGACGCATCGCCGAGGTGCGTGCGAGCTGGCGCAGCCGGCCGAATCCGCTCTTCACGCTTCGTCGCCCAGCCGGTAGCCGATGCCCCGCAGGGTATGCAGCAGTGGCGTGCCGAAGTCGCGGTCGATCTTGGCGCGCAGGCGGCTGATCTGGCTGTCGACGACGTTGGTCTGCGGATCGAAGTGCAGGTCCCAGACCTGCTCCAGCAGCATCGTTCGGGTGACGATGCGGCCGGCACGGCGCATCAGGTATTCCAGCAGGCGCAGTTCACGCGGCTGCAGGCGGATGAGCTGGCCGGCGCGGGTGACGCGGCGGCGCTCCAGGTCGAGTTCGAGATCCGCGATCTGCAGGACGCCCGGGGCGGCGATCTCTGTCGGCTGGCCGCGCCGCGCCAGCGACTCGATGCGTGCCAGCAGTTCGGCAAAGGCATAGGGCTTGACCAGGTAATCGTCGCCACCCGCGCTCAGGCCCTCGACGCGCTGGTCGACCTGGCCCAGCGCAGACAGCACCAGTACCGGCGTCGTGCGACCGTCTGCACGCAGCATGCGGATGAGCGCCAGGCCGTCGCGGCGAGGCAGCATGCGATCGACGACGAGCACGTCGTAATCGCCCTGCAAGGCCAACTGCAGCCCGGTTTCGCCGTCGTGCGCGGCGTCCACCACATGCCCGGTCTCGCTGAGACCCTGACGCAAAAAATCGGCGGCGGCGAGATCGTCTTCGATGATGAGTAAGCGCATGCGGATAGTGTAGCGGTCGCGTCTGCGAGATTTCCATTACCGTTTGGCGAATTGGATTTGCGCTTGTGGTCATGGATCGACCATTTCAGGTTGCCTGGCTCGGCCGCTTCGCGGTTTGTCGGCACTGCGTTTTGGGGCGATGAGGTATTGCTCGGTTGCCCCGAGCCCGCCTTCTGCCTGGCCGCCCGTGCGCTCGGCCAGGTTATCCGGAATGAACCTCGCCAAACTGCAATCTTTCCGCCAGCATCCGGCGAACTTCGGTGCGTAGCCTTCACATCACGGCAAACCCGCCGCATTGATGAAAGGAAACGCCATGAAACGCACCCCCCGCATCCTCACTGCCGTCACCCTGGTCGCCTCGCTTGCCGCCGGCACCGCCTTTGCCACCGGCGCGATCAAGTTCCCCGACGAGGTGAAGTCGTCCAGCGTCAAGCTGCCGCGGAACCTCGAAAAACAGGATGAACTTGCCCGCTATGCGAAGGTCACTCAGCAGCAGGCCGAGGCCGCCGCGCTGGCAGTCATGCCGGGCCAGGCGGTGAAGACCAAGCTTGATGACGAAGACGGCTACCTCGTCTGGCAGATCGACGTGAAGCACGCCAGGGGAACGACCGAAATCGCGGTCGACGCCGGCAACGCCAAGGTGCTTGCGGCGGAAAGTGAGGAAAACGACGATCACGAGCACGAAGACAGCAACGAACGCAGCTGATCGCTGCAGCCGGCCGCGAGGCCGGTTTTTTTACCATCCAACCGGTGGACGACACACATGACTCGCTACGCCACCCCGCTCATTTTCATCCACTGGCTCATGGCAGTCGCGGTTGTGGTTGCCTACGTCAGCAGCGGTGACCCGACCAAGGAGAGCTATGCGCTTTCGGGGCAGATTCACGTGTGGAGCGGGATCGAGGTATTCGCGCTGCTGGTCCTGCGGCTCCCGCTGCGCGTGCTGCTCGGCGCGCCGCCTTCTTAACCCGGGACGCTCTGGCAACAGCGCGCGACGGCTGCGATGCATCTTGCACTCTATGGGCTGATGGCCGTGGCGCCACTGGCGGGCTGGGCGGAACCGGCGCACAAGACCGCGGCATTCAGCCTGGCGGGCGGGCTCGTGCTGCCCCTGCCGGACGCGCATGCCGCCGCCGCGCTGGTGCAACACTACGTGCTGCGCGACGCCACGCTTGTGCGAATGTTGCCCCGCCGCTGTTGATGCTTCCCCCAACACTGTTCCAAGCCAATCACAGGGAGAACCCCCCCATGAATACCCCTATACAGGACGACATGCACCAGGCGCTCGCCAAGGTGCCGCAGGTCACGCTCGCCTTCTGGATCGTGAAGGTGTTCGCCACCACGTTGGGCGAAACCGGCGGCGATGCCGTGTCGATGTCGATGAACCTCGGCTACCTGGTCTCCACCGGCATCTTCGCCATCTTCTTCCTCCTCGCCGTGGCCGCGCAAATCCGCGCGCGCGACTACCACCCCGCGCTGTACTGGGCGACCATCATCGCCAGCACCACGGTCGGCACGACCCTGGCAGACTTCTTCGACCGCTCGCTCGGCATCGGCTACGCCGGCGGCTCATCGATCCTGCTCACGCTCCTGCTCGTGTCGCTGTGGGTGTGGAAGCGCACGACCGGTACGGTCTCGGTCGAATCGGTGGCATCGCCGCGCACCGAGCTCTTCTACTGGATGACCATCATGTTCTCGCAGACGCTCGGTACCGCGCTCGGCGACTGGACGGCCGATACCGCCGGCCTCGGCTACACGGGCGGGGCGCTGGTGTTTTCCGCCTTGCTCGGCGGCGTGGCGCTGGCCTATTACAGGACGCGGATCTCGCGCGCAGCGCTGTTCTGGGCAACGTTCATCCTCACCCGCCCGTTGGGCGCGGTCCTCGGCGATTTTCTCGACAAGCCTGTTGACGCTGGCGGCCTAGCGTTGAGCCGCTACGCGGCGACCGCGGTGCTGCTCGCCTTCATCGCCGGCTCGCTGTGGCTGCTGCCCCAGCGCGCGGCGCGCAAGGCGCACTGAGCTGGGTGCGGCCGCCGGGGGGGGCGTCCTCAGGCGCGGCGCAGCACCGCGATGGCGTCGAGCAGCGGCGTGACGACAGGCTGGATCTTGCGCCGCATCAGCGAGCCGATCGCGGTGGTCTTGAGGAAGATCGGGCGCACCGTGTCGGCGTCCACCGCGGCCAGCGCGTCGAGCGCGGCACAATCCGTTTCAAATTGGGGTGCTGCATCCAGCAAGGCCTGGCGTGCCGCGCTGCGGGTCGCTTCGTCGGCTTGCCGCAGCGGTGCACACCAGTTGGCCAGTGCATTCAGCGTGTGGTTCACCACTTCCTGGTTTTCCGGACGATCGAGAATGGTCGCGGTGGCGGCGATGAAGGTCTGACCCTGCCCCGAGAACGCCTTGTCGAGC
>JAJYXA010000312.1:1302-4837 GCA_021791235.1 Pseudomonadota bacterium | reverse complement strand
GGTCTTGCCGGCGGCAAACGCGCGCAGCCGCTGTTTGATTTCCTCTTCGCTGGAGTGGTCCATCGAGCCGGTCGGCTCATCCATCAGCAGGATCGGCGGGTCGTTGATGGTGGCGCGCGCGATGGCGACCGCCTGCCGCTGGCCGCCCGAAAGCGATTCGCCGCGTTCGCCCACGGTCATGTCGAAGCCCCTGGGGTGGCTGTTGACGAATTCGAGCAGGCCGCCCACCTGCGCGGCGCGCAGCACGACGGCATCGTCGGCGGTCGGCGCGGAGATGGTCAGGTTGTCGCGCAGGCTGCCGTAGAACAGCATCACATCCTGCGGCACATAACCGATGTTGCGGCGAAGCTCGGCCGGGTCGAGCTGGCGCAGGTCGGCGCCATCCACCAGCACCGCGCCCGATGTCGGCTGGTACAGGCCGAGGATGAGCTTTTCCAGCGTGGTCTTGCCGGAGCCGACGCGGCCGAGGATCGCCACGTGCTCGCCGGCGCGGATCTTCAGCGAGACATTGCGCAGCGTGGCATGGTCCTGGCCGGGGTAATTGAAGTCGACGTCCTTGAACTCGATGTCGCCGGTGAAATGCCGGCGGGTCACGAAATTCGAGTCCGCCGGCCGTTCGACCGGCTGCTGCAGGATGTCGTCGAGCGACTTCAGCGCGGTCGCCGCGTTGTGGTACTGGGTGAGCAGGCCGGCAATCTGGCCGATCGGCGCCATCGCCCGCGACGCCAGCATGGTGCTGGCAATCAGTCCGCCGAGCGTCAGAAGGCCGTCTGAAATCAGGTATACGCCGACCACCACGACCATCACGTTCACCAGCTGCTGGGCCCACATCGCGCCGTTGATGGTCGACGACGACAGCAGCCGCAGCTGGGCCCCCACGCGCGACAGGAAGGCCGCGCTCGATTCCCATTTGCGCTGCATCACGCTCTCGGCGCCCAGCGCCTTGATCGCTTCCAGTCCGACCAGCGATTCGACGAGCGTCGCGTTGCGCATCGCGCCGGCACGGTAAGTCGTTTCCGACAGTTCGTGCATCTTGCTGTGAACGGTCAGTGCATAGGCCACCACCAGCAGGATGCCGAACAGGATGGGCAGGATCAGCGGCCATGCAATCCAGCCGATCACGACCAGAAAGATCAGCGCAAACGGCAGGTCGATGAAGGCGGTCACCGTGGCCGAGGTGATGAAGTCGCGGATCGTCTCGAAGGAGCGCAGATTGGCGGCGAACGAGCCCGCGGACAGCGGCCGGTTTTCCAGGCGCAGACCCAGCACGCGCTCCATGATGTAGGCGGAAAGCCGCACATCCACCCGGCTGCTGGCCAGATCGAGGAAATAGCCGCGCATCGTGCGCAGCACCAGGTCCGCCACCAGCACGATCACCAGGCCGATCGCCAGCATCCACAGGGTTTCGATCGCGCGGTTGGGCACCACGCGGTCGTACACGTTCATGGTGAACAGCGGCAGGGCGATGGCGAACAGGTTGATCATGAACGCCGCCAGCAGCACGTCGCGGTACAGCGGCGCGTTGTCGGCCAGGGTGCCCCAGAACCAGTGGCGCTGCTTGACCCGGCCCACTTCGGGGGTGCGGGCGTCGAAGCGGAATTCGGGGCGTGCCAGGATCGCGTGGCCGGAATAGCGTGCCGCCAGTTCGTCGCGGGGCAGCAAGGCCTCGGCCTTGCCCAGTTCGGGGAAGATCAGCCGGGCGGTCCGGCCGTCGTCCTGCCAGCCCAGCAGCACGCAGGCTTCCTCGCCGTCGAGCAGCAGCACCGCGGGAAACAGGGCGGGGTTGAGCCCTTCGAGCGGTTTCTTCACCACATTGCTGGTGAAGCCGGCGCGCTTGGCGGCGCGGCGAAACAGGGAAGGGGTGAGGCGGTTGTCGACCAGCGGCAGGCCGTCGATGGCGGCCTGACGGCTCAGCGTGCCGCCGTGCGCATGCACCACCACGAGCAGGCATTCGAGCAGGGAGTCAGTCACCGCGGCAGACAAGGAAGCGTCATCACGGGGGTTCCCGGCAGGCGTGATGACGTCCGAAGCGTCCTGAATCGCTGGATTGTTGTTCAAGATGACTCTACGGCAAGCTTGGCTCGCAGCCCTGGAATGGTCGATTTGATGGCGTATTTAACGGTTTTTGGCCTGGCTTCTTTAACTGACTGGACAGGCGGCTGGCGCTATCGCGGACGGTATCTTAGGGGATGGCCTGAAGATCGGGACAAAAAAAGCCGTCCCGGCGCCGAAAATTCATGCTGAAAGCCGGTTGGCTGTCTGGATCCGGATAAAAGCCGAATCCGGTTGCCGCCCCAAGCGCTCACAGCCGTCGTCGAGGTCGCGGTTGCACGCTCAAATACGACGCGCATTAGCATCTATTCTTATACATGGACAACCACCCGCCCGGCAGCAGGGATGCCTGGCGCTTCAGCGCGGAATGCAGGGGCCTATGGAAGAAGACCCGCTTTGGTACAAGGATGCAATCATCTACGAGTTGCACACCGGGTCCTGCTGGATGAGGTCGAAGAAGGCCGAGAGGCGATGCACCTCGTGCAGTTCGCGCGCAAGGGTGGCGGCCAAGTCGAAGCGGAAGCCGTCGACGTGCATTTCCAGCACCCAGTAGCGCAGCGAATCCATGATGAGCTGCAGCACGTGCGGCTGGCGCATGTGCAGGCTGTTGCCGGTGCCGGTGTAGTCGATGTGGCGGCGCCGGTCATCCTCCATCAGGCGGTAGTAATAGGCGTTGTCGATGCCCTTGAAGCTGAGCAGGGGGCCGAACTCGTTGCCTTCGGCGGTGTGGTTGCAGACCACGTCGAGAATGACCTCGATGCCGGCCTGGTGCAAGGGCTTTCACCATCTGCCTGAATTCATCGTCGTACAGGCACAACTCGACGCGCTGGGCCACCTCGGTGAACAGCGAGAAGCTGGTTCCGGCGCCGTCATGGGTGGCGCCGAGCGGGTAGGGGGTGCCGGGCCAGACTGTCATGTTCGTGGTTGCACTGTTTCATCGGCTATAAACAGAGAATAGGCCATTTCGAATGGCCCACACGGAGAGGCTGATGGAGAAACGCGACGCTTGAAAGGCGGGGACGCGAAAAGATCATGGCATTCGTAATGGCAGGGGGCGAGGGCTCGCGGCTGCGGCCCCTGACGCTAGACCGCTGCAAGCCGGCGGCACCGTTAGGCAGCCGCTACCGCATCGATCGGCACAACAAGATCGAGCCGGGCGCGCAGGTCGGCTACGATCACGACAGAGACCACGCGGCCGGTTATCACGTCACGTAAGGCGGGCTCGTCGTGGTTCCGCTGGGCGACGTCTGCTATTACTCCCGCGGAGGATATCGCATCGGCGTCGGCTATTCAGAATAGGCGAAGCGCCTTTCTGCGACCTGTTTTCTCACGTCGTCGGTGGTCATGGGGGATGTTGCCTGGATCAGCGGGAACAATTGATTCTGGCCGCGCTGTATCGGAATGGAAACTGGGCACCCGTTGACAACCGGAGTGCCCAGCATCGCTACATAATAATGGTCCGCCCGAAGAGATTCGAACTCCT
>JAJYXA010000312.1:0-1292 GCA_021791235.1 Pseudomonadota bacterium | reverse complement strand
GGCTGCTTGTAACTTATTGTTTTGATTAAAAACAGCAACTTACAGCGCTTGCCAACTTTATGTAGCAACTGCATCAAACCTCACTCGTATGATGCCCAATGTCGGAGAGGCACAACTGGAAGGAGTCACCTGTAGACGTTCAGATTTAGAACCGCCGCCTCACTTCTTCCCCTTCCGTTCTTCTAGGCCGTCGAGGCGGTCCGTTTGCGCCTTGACCTCTTTGAGGGTCGTATAACCCTGCTCCACTAGCCCCACCATGTTGATGATCATCCAGGCCACCCACTGGCTAAACTGCGCGATCTGATGTTCCGTGGTGTGCTGGTGAGAGCCCTGGTGAACGGCCCGCGAGCGGAGGCTATAGAGGTCCACGATTTGCTTCTTGAGCGCACTGTACCCGGATGGCGGCACGAATTGAAAGCCACCGAACACAAGGATACTCGCCAGGCCAGCCGCAACGGCATGCGTGATCACCTCATCCTTCTCGAATGAGAAGAAAGCTTCAACGCAGCTCCAATACTTGACCAGCTTCATCACGAGCACTGGGTCACGGTGCGCGTCCGAATACCAGTAGACCGCCCTTGCTATTGCGTCCTCAAGTTGCGTCCTGTCGCTCGCTTGCAAAATCGCGAACGCATGAAAAATCATCCGAACCATGTCGGATTCGTCCCCAAGAGCCGTATTCACGGGGAACAGCTGTCCACTTGGGAAGGCATAGTGAGTGATGAGACCGCGACCCCTTTCATGCCATGAGAACCAGACAGATCGCCCGGTAGCTTCTTCTGGCGTCATGACGATGCCAATTCGAAAAGTGCTTGCCCCCCACTCATGCATCGATGCTGCAGTAATTGCTAACATCCCAACCGCCAAAGTTGCCTGTTCCGAAAACCTTTTTTGCGCCGCGCTCGGTGTGCCACGCGTAGAGCCTATTAGCCACAAGTAGTGTTTGTTTAATTCGAGGAGATGCGGAACGTCCGCGTGGTCATGCTTTACCCCAGCGGAATTAAGCACATCCACCGACATGCGCAAGATCGTCACTGCCCCAAGGGCAAATGAGTCGACGCCGGCCAGTTCAATGCCAAGCAGCGGAACGGCAAAGGTGTGATCGTCGACTTCTTGAGCAACAAGGTCAGCAATCGCTTGCACCACATCATCGGAATGTTCCGGCTCAAGATCATTTGATAAGGCTATGTCACTGTTAATTGTTGATCATATTTCATCCCCAGCGCTGCGAGCAGGATGGCTCGTGGCTGCGGAGCGTTATGCTCACGTTCGATGAGTCTGCGCCATCCGAG
>JAJYXA010000366.1 GCA_021791235.1 Pseudomonadota bacterium | reverse complement strand
CCATCCAGGCAGGCGAATCGTCCACTACGAAACCATTCTCACCGAGGCCCAGCTCGACACCTGGATCACCAAACTGAACGCAGCGACGGCCTACGCGCTCGACACCGAAACCACCAGTCTCGATGCCATGCAGGCCGAACTGGTCGGCATGTCGTTTGCCATCCAGGCAGGCGAAGCGGCCTACCTGCCGCTGGCGCATCACTATGCCGGCGCGCCCGCGCAACTGGATCGCACCCGCGTGCTGGCAAAACTGAAGCCGCTGCTGGAGAACCCGCAACCCAAGATCATCGGCCAGCACCTCAAGTACGACCGCCACGTGTTTGCCAACTATGGGATACGGCTCGGCGGCGTCATTGACGACACGCTGCTGCAGTCCTATGTGCTCGAAGCGCACCAGTCGCACGAGCTCGGCAACCTGGCATCGCGTCACCTCGGGCTGGCGACGATCAGCTACGACGACGTCACCGGCAAGGGCGCGGCGCGCATCGGCTTTGAGCAGGTCGCGATCGAGCGCGCCAGCGAATACGCCGCGGAAGACGCCGACGTCACGTTGCGCGTGCGCGATGCGCTGGCGCCGCGGATCGATGCGTCGGACAAGCTGGTTTTCGTCTACCGGCATATCGAGCTGCCCGTAGCGGAAATCCTGTTCCGCATGGAACGCACCGGCGTGCTGCTCGACCGCACCCTGCTCGCCGCGCAAAGCGGCGAGCTCGGCCGCAAGATGCTGGAACTGGAACAGCGTGCGTATCAGGAAGCGGGGCAGCCATTCAATCTCGGTTCGCCCAAGCAGATCGGCGACATTCTGTTCACGCAAAAAGGCCTGCCGGTCGTCAAGAAAACGCCGAGCGGCGCGCCGTCCACCGACGAGGAAACGCTGGAACAGCTGGCGCTCGACCATCCCATCGCGCGGGCGATTCTCGACTATCGTGGCATGGCCAAGCTGAAGTCGACCTACACCGACAAGCTGCCGCAGATGATCAACCCGGCCACCGGGCGCGTCCATACCAGCTATTCGCAGGCCACCGCGGTGACCGGCCGGCTGGCGAGTTCCGATCCCAATCTGCAGAACATCCCCGCACGCACCGCCGAGGGCCGCCGCATCCGCGAGGCCTTCATCGCGCCGCCCGGCCACATCTTGGTGTCGGCCGACTATTCACAGATCGAGCTGCGCATCATGGCGCATCTCTCGGATGACGCCGGCCTGCTGACCGCCTTCGCCGAGGACCGCGACATCCACACCGCGACCGCCGCCGAAGTGTTCGGCGTGCCGCTCGACGCCGTCAGCGCCGACCAGCGGCGCATGGCCAAGGTCATCAACTTCGGGCTCATCTACGGCATGTCGGCGTTCGGGCTGGCCAGCCAGCTCAACCTCGAGCGCGCCGCCGCGCAGGCCTACATCGACCGCTACTTCGCGCGCTATCCCGGGGTGGCCGACTACATGCAGCGCACGCGCGAGGCGGCGCGCAGCCAGGGCTACGTCGAGACCGTGTTCGGCCGCCGGCTGTACCTGCCCGAAATCAACGCCCGCAACCCGCAGCGCCGCCAGGGCGCCGAGCGCGCTGCGATCAACGCGCCGATGCAGGGCACCGCCGCCGATCTCATCAAGCTGGCGATGATCGCCGTGCAACGCTGGCTCGATGCGGAAAAACTCGAAAGCCGCCTGCTGCTGCAGGTGCACGACGAGCTCATCCTCGAAGTGCCCGAACACGAACTCGACCGCGTGCGCGCCGACCTGCCGGCGCACATGTGCAACGTCGCTGCACTCAAGGTGCCGCTGCGCGTCGGCGTCGGCGCGGGCCGCAACTGGGAAGCGGCACACTGACCCCGGCGTTCGCGTCCCCATGAAAAAAAGGCAACCCGGCTTGGCCGGGTTGCCTTTTTACGTGTACGCGCCGCCTTACTTTTTCAGGCTGTCGCGGATTTCGCGCAGCAGCACGACGTCTTCCGGCGTTGGCGGCGGGGCGGCGGGCGCTTCCTTCTTCAGCCGGTTGAGCTGCTTGACCAGAATGAAGACGATGAACGCCAGAATGATGAAGTTGAGCAGGATGGTGAGGAAGTTGCCGTAGGCAAACACCGGGACGCCGGCCTTTTTCACCTCAGCCAGCGTCATCGCCACGCCTTCCGGCACGGCCTTGAGCGCGATGAACTTGTTGGAAAAATCGAAGCCACCGAACAGCGCGCCGACGATCGGCATGATCAGGTCGCTGACGATGGAGTCGACGATCTTGCCGAAAGCGGCGCCGATGATCACGCCGACCGCCAGGTCCATGGCATTGCCCTTGACCGCAAACGCCTTGAATTCAGACATGAAACTCATGCTTTTTCCTCCATTTATCGATGAAATGTCGCCCTGTTGATAGTAGTCGCTCATGCGGCCTATCTCCAACCCGAAATGTAATTTTTCCACGCTTGGTCGAGACCCTCGAGAAGGGTAAAATGCCACCCCTTATGCGTATCGGCCGCCACCTTCTCAAGAACCGCCTGATCGTCGCCCCCATGGCCGGGGTGACGGACCGGCCTTTCCGCCAGCTTTGCAAGAAACTTGGCGCAGGGATGGCCGTGTCCGAGATGGTGACGTCGAACTCGCTGCTGTATGGCTCGGCCAAGACGGCGCGGCGCGCCAACCACGAAGGCGAGGTCGACCCGATCAGCGTGCAGATCGCTGGCGCCGACCCCGGGATGATGGCCGAGGCCGCGCGCCACAACGTCGACCGCGGCGCGCAGATCATCGACATCAACATGGGCTGCCCGGCCAAAAAGGTGTGCAATGTGATGGCGGGCTCGGCCCTGCTGCAGGACGAAGCGCTGGTCGGCCGCATCCTCGACGCCGTGGTCGCCGCCGTACCCGAAGTTCCGGTGACGCTGAAGATCCGCACCGGCTGGGATCGCGAACACCGCAACGCACTCAACATCCTGAAGATCGCCGAGAACGCCGGCGTGCAGGCGCTGGCGATGCACGGCCGCACGCGCGCCTGCGGCTACACCGGCGAGGCCGAATACGACACCATCCGTGCGGTGAAGGCAGAGGCCCGCATTCCCGTCATCGCCAACGGCGACATCACCACGCCGGAAAAGGCCCGCTACGTGCTCGACTACACCGGTGCCGACGCGGTGATGATCGGCCGCGCTGCGCAGGGCCGCCCGTGGATCTTCCGCGAGATCGAGCATTTCCTGGCCACCGGCGCGCACCTGCCACAGCCCGAAGTCGCGGAAATCCACGCCGTGCTGCTCGAACACATCCACGACCTGTATGCCTTCTATGGCGACGTCACCGGCGTGCGCGTGGCGCGCAAGCACATTTCCTGGTACACCCGGGGGCTGGTCGGCAGCAGCGCCTTCCGCCACACCATGAACCAGCTCGACTCGGTGGCCGAACAGCTTGCCGTCGTGAACGAATACTTTGCCCAGGCGGCACGCGCAGACAACCGCCTGCGTTATGAGACCAGCCACGACAACAATAATGCGGAAGACATGCCAGCGGCCTCCAGGCTCGCAGCATAAAGGGGAACTTTAAAATGATAGAAGAAAACGAAATCGCCGCCTGCATGCGGCGGTCGCTCAACCGCTATTTCAAGGATCTTGATGGCGAAACGCCGAGCGAGATCTACAACATGGTGGTGAGCGCAGTGGAAAAACCCCTGCTGGCCTACATCCTCGACCGCGCCGAAGGCAACCAGACCCGCGCCGCCGACATGCTCGGCATCAACCGCAATACCCTGCGCAAGAAAATGCGCGAACATGGCCTTTCCGACTGAAACCCATCATGACCATCGCCACCCCGAAAATTCAGCGTGCCCTGCTCTCCGTGTCGGATAAGACCGGCCTCGTCGATTTCGCTCGCGCGCTTGCAAACACGGGCGTCGAGCTGCTGTCCACCGGGGGAACGGCCAAGGCGCTGCGCGACGCCGGCCTCGCGGTGATCGACGTCAGCGAATACACCGGCTTTCCCGAGATGCTCGACGGCAGGGTGAAGACGCTGCACCCGAAAGTCCACGGCGGCATCCTCGCGCGACGCGACCTGCCCGAGCACGTCGCCACCATGGCGACACACGGCATGGGCTACATCGATCTGGTGTGCGTGAACCTCTACCCCTTCGTCGCCACGGTGTCGAAGCCGCACACGCTCGACGACGCGATCGAGAACATCGACATCGGCGGCCCGGCGATGGTGCGCTCGTCGGCCAAGAACTACCGCCATGTCGCCATCGTCACCGACCCGGCCGACTACCCCGCGCTGGTCGCCGAGATGCAGGCTAACGCCGGCGCGCTGACCGACGCCACCCGCTTCAACCTGGCGAAAAAAGCGTTCACCCACACCGCGCAGTACGACGGCCACATCAGCAACTACCTCACCGCGCTGAACGACAAGGGCGAGCGCGAGGCCTTCGGCGAACAACTGACCCTGCAGTTCAGCCGCGCGCAGACCTGCCGCTACGGCGAAAACCCGCATCAGGCCGGCGCCTTCTACGTTGAGGCCCATGCGCCTGCCGGCACCATCGCAACGGCCCGGCAGATCCAGGGCAAGGAACTGTCGTACAACAACATTGCCGACACCGACGCCGCGCTGGAATGCGTCAAGCTGTTCGACGCCGCGCCCGCCTGCGTCATCGTCAAGCACGCCAATCCGTGCGGCGTAGCCTACGGTACGAATCTTCTGGATGCCTACAACCGCGCCTACCAGACCGATCCCGAATCGGCCTTCGGTGGCATCATCGCCTTCAACGGCCGGCTCGATGGGGAAACCGCACAGGCCATCGTCGAGCGCCAGTTCGTTGAAGTCATCATCGCCCCCGAGGTCAGACCCGAGGCTTCCGCCGCCGTCGCCGCCAAGAAGAACGTGCGCCTGCTCGAATG
>JAJYXA010000438.1 GCA_021791235.1 Pseudomonadota bacterium | reverse complement strand
GCGATCGTGAGATAGGCGCCCGCGTTGACAAGGCTCGGCGTGACCTGCAGCTGGAAACTGCCGTAGATGCTGGTATTGATCGGCCGCGAGCGGAACGGGAAGTAGTAGCGGCCCGGAATGTCATCCGCACCCAGCAGGTTGCGCTGTTCGATCAAGCGGCGTCGCGGCGTCCAGAATTTGAGCGGCGTGGCGCCGGACACAATGACCGCGATCGAGGTCAGATCGCTGCCGAAATTGGTCGCATTACCGTTCACGTAGTCCAGAATCTGCGAGTAGACCGTGCGCGCGGGCGGGAAATTGGTGTAATTCTGCGCGCCGACAACAAGCGCTTCCTGATTCCGTACTTCTTGGATCGCGTAGGCCGTGGATAGTGAGAGCAGTGGCAGCGTCTGCGGCGCGAACGAAACCGGCATGAGAAACCGAAACGACGGGGTGACGGTAATGTTGCCGTAGGTCGCGGTCCCGGCGCTGTAGGGTGCGTGTGGATTGGTGGCGCTAATCAGATTCGCCAGCGTTTGCAGATTGATCGAACACGTGCCGTTGCTGGTTTGCGTCAGCAGCGCGCCGACCAAAGAGCCTGCACCTTGCGCGATCGGCACGTGCAGCATGAAGCGGACGGTGCTGTTACCGAGCGCCGTCGGTAGCTGGGTGCCGATAAAGTCGGCGCTATCGTTGTTCAGCGAGGACGGAATGCTATTGAACGGCCGGCCCATGCGATAGCCGAGCAGTGAATTCAAACGCGAGGCGCTGACGCTGGTCCGCGTGTTGCCGTACCAGTCCACGACTGTGACGTTGTTCACGGCGCCATAGGCGCCAATCGGATTCGCTGTCGCGACGGCGGTGATGTCGATGGGGATCGACACTTCGAGGTCGCATGACAGCATGATGCCGCTGTTCGGCATCGGGATGTTAAGGGTATCGCCCAGCGCACCGCTGACTGCGGGGCCCTGGATGTAATATTCAGTGGCGTTTTGCAGCAGCGCCGCCGAAAGCATGGCGTCCTGCTGGATCAATTGCGCTTGAGTAGGTGCGGCAGCGGCGCTCATGACGTCACGCCTTATACTGGCCAAGACCCGCGAGGGTTAGCCCTTTGTTGATCAGCCAAACGCTGATGAAAGCGATGATGGCCGTGCCGAAAATATTTTTCATGTCCACGTGGCGCCTCGTGCGGGTGAAGGATGGAGTAGTGCGGCGTGAAACAGCTTCCACGCACGCTTGTATGTTGTCAAGCGCGCCGGTTGCAGCTACACAAATCGTCGCTGCAAGTCATCGGCGGGTACGGGGCCGTACTCGCCAAGCCGATCCGCGCGCACGTCGTACCAGCCCCAGAAAAATGGCGGCCGGCGCTGGCGGATCGCAGGCTTGGCCGTGACCGCGATCAGTTTCGACCAATCCTGCGGAAGTGTGAGCCGATAGACCGCGAAGTAGTCGCATTCGCTATAACAGAATTGCGAGATCGCCGCCGGGCGTTGCGAGCATCCGATGAAACCCTGCCCGCGCGAACGCCCGCGCGTCAGCAGCCCCATGAGGCCGGGTCCGGCGCGCCCGTTCGGGCCGTGAAAATAGAGCAGCTCATCGATCAGTACCGAAAGAGGCATTCGCGATTCGCACAGTTCAAGCAGTACGCGATCGAGTTCATCCGGCTCGAATGTCCGCGGCGTCGCGACCATGACGCGCACGTCATCCGGCATCGCGAGGATCGCGCGGGCATCGAACGCGACAGCAGGTCCGAGCGCATCCAGTGCCGGGTCCGCCTTGCTATTCACAACGAGCCAGCGCCCTGGCGCGCGCGACAGCAGCCAGATGGCGCCGGTCGTCTTGCCGGATCCGGTCCGCCCGATGACCATCGCACGTTCGCCCGTGCCGACGCGCGGTAACCGTGCGGTCACGCGGCGCTGTCCGGTTGCTTGAGGTTCACCACGCGTGCGCTGTCGCCGCGCTCGCGCAGCTTCCGATCCTTTATCAATACGGCCCGCGGTATGTACACGATCGCGCAGGCGCCCACGAGGCCGATCATCGCGGCGGCCTTGCCCGATAGCGCGATGTCATATTCGCGCAGGCACGTGAGGATCGCATCCGCCATCGTGGCGGCCTCTGCATCGTCCAGCGCGATTTCAGGCGCACGCAATGCGATAGCCGCGATCTGATGCGTCGCCAGCAGCAGTCCTTTCATTTTTTCATCGGTAATCGGCGCGCTCGTCTTCGCGGCGCGCGATGCAGCCGGCGTGGCGGCCGAACGCGCAGGCGTTACGCGCTCGCGGACCTTGCGCGGCGCCGGCCGCGCATTGGCGCGCGCGGCCTTTTCGGCATCGGTCAGTGGAGGTCGCCCGCGTTTACGCTTGGGCGCATCGGCGATCGGCGCAACATCGGGCGCGGGTAACGCATCGGGAGCATCATTCATGGCGGCTACTCACAGGCTGAAAAAAGACCGACGGCGTGTCGGTTCGGGCGGCGTTTCGGGCGCCGCGTCCGGCGGTGGCGATTCGATCAGGGTCACGCCGCTGGCGGGCGCGCCTTCCTCTTCCTCTTCCTCTTCCTCTTCCTCTTCCTCCTCTTCCGCACGCGCGGCAGCTTCGGCGGCGCGCTCGGCTTCGATTTCGGCAGCACGTGCGGCCTCGCTGGCTTGTCGCGCAGCCTCGCTGGCCTCGCGCAATTCGCGCGCCTCGTTTTCCAGCCGCGCAACGGCGGCGTGTAGGGCTTCGATTTCCCCACCATGCGCAGCTTCATCGCGCATAGCGAGTTCGGCGCGCAGGCGCTCGATTTCCTCGCGCAGCGGCGCGAGACGCGCTTCGATTTGCTCTTGCAGTTCGCTTTCAATGCTCATTTTTTAATGCCTCCAATTGCACGACTTCGCGTGGCCCGAGCAACGCGAAAATGCGCTGCTGATTTTCGAGGATGCGTTGCTGGTTCGCGAGGATCGCATCGAGCTTGCCATTGTAGCTGGCGATGCCCTGCTGTACATTCTCGCCAATGGCGGCGAAATCGACGCCATCAAGCCCAAGCATTTTCTGTAGCGCACTCATACCTGTAGCCCGTTGTTGGTCCGGGCCGAGACCTGGGCCGTCACCGATCCGGAATTGGCGGTCACGTCAAAGCGCACACCAATCGCATTTTCCGGCAGTTCGATCGCCAGCGAGCCGGCCGCGTTCAGCGTGGCGAACTGATACCAGTTGGCGTTATCCGGCGTCACCTGCACCGCGATCGTGGCCGCCGCCGTGGCCAGCACACAGGCGAGTGCGCTCGAGGCGTTGGCCAGCGACACCGCAGCGCTGATGCCCGTGACCGTGCTCGCGTTCAGCGGCGTTGAGAGTATCAATGCGCCCGGCGATCCCTGGACAGTCAACGCATTCGCGGCGGGCGCGCCCACAGCCGTGACAATCGGATCCAACGCTTCATCGGATGTCGGCAGCGGCGTATTGCTGACGGTCACGTTCGCGCCGGCGGGCAGACCTGTCGCCAGCAACGGCGGTGTCGGGATCACGGGGAAATCCACAAAATTAATGACCGCGCCAGCATTCGCGCCCGTAACCGACATCACGCAGCGCGCCGGACTCGGGAACGTGACAGCTTGAAAAGCACCAGTCGGTACAACGATCTGGAAATTGAGCGAAGGGATCGCCAGCGTCAGCGGCCCAGTGCCTTGCGTATTGTCGATGAACGCGCCTTGAGGGTAAAACTTGAAATTGCTAAGCGCAAAAGCGCCCCAATCAATTTCATAAGGTGTTCCGGTAATCAGGCCGGCGGCCGTAACGCAGTGCGTCGTGCCGTCCACAGGGACCAGATAATTATAGGTGCCGAACGTCGAAAGATTCATGATGGATACCTGTAGTCAGAGAATGATGCGCGACTTGCGAAAACCTGAAAAGCGCGGCGCGTTCGCGTGGATCGGGACGCCGCGCGCGTAATTGTAGAGCGGCCGAGGCGGCAACGGCCCTAAATAAGGCGCAAAGTTTTCAATCGGCGCGCGATACAGCGCCAGACTTGCGGGATTCGGATTGTTCCGATTACCAATCGCGACAACAAGATAATTGCCAACGATCCAGCCGGCCACGATATAGGCAAGGCCGCCCGTCCAAAACAAGATGACTTGATTAGGCGAAAAGGCCCAGACGCAAGATTCGCCACAAACAGCGATAGCATTAGGCGAATCGACTACCCCATTATTTGATGTATTTTGAGTGGTGAGATTATTAGGCGTGCCCGATTGCAGCAATGGATAATTTTTGAGATAGATTGTGTAAGCACCCACCGTTTCAACATAACTTTGCGTCGTGCCGTTTCCACCACAGACCAGCGTCGCGCCGTTGTTGATGCGCAGGCCGGAAAAGCCTAGCGTTTGATAAGGCAGACCGCTCGCGCCGACATTCTGAAAAGCGATGCCGCCGCGCGTGTAGTAATAACAATCACTGATGCCGGAAAAATTGCTTACATAAGGCGGTAGAGCCAGACTGGTGCGATTAAAACCGTCAGTTCCGTTCGGAAAGTTTCCGATAAATCCGCCGGTCAGCAGCGAAGCGCCGCTGTACGCGCCTTTATAGATCGATGCGTATATATTCGATGCGTCGGGAAATGGCTGTACAAACTCATAAGCACTTAGATTATTGATCGCATCATAGAAACTGGCTTGCAAAGCGCCTACGCCGCAAGGGGATGGCGGCGTGAAATCGACTTCTGGCACGATGAATGTCGCGCCCGGTGCGAAAAAACTAGGCAACACAAAATAATAAATGCCGCCATTGCCGTTGTTCAATACAAAATTAGTCGATGAAATTTGCTGGACGGCGCTGAAATTTCCCATTGCCGGCGGATGCAAATTAAAATTCTTTTTGTAATTAGTAGAAAGATAAATGCATGAAGTTCCATCTTGCTTGATGCGAATACAAGCGAATCCGGGCACGTTGAACAGA
>JAJYXA010000324.1 GCA_021791235.1 Pseudomonadota bacterium | reverse complement strand
CATCCGCGAGGACGCCAGCATCAACCTGGAGGCGGTGGACCGGCTCAACAAGCGTTTTCCCGGCCTCGACGTGATCTTCGTCGAAAGCGGCGGCGACAACCTGGCCGCCACCTTCAGCCCCGAACTGTCCGACCTCACGGTCTACGTCATCGACGTGGCAGCCGGCGAGAAAATTCCGCGCAAGGGTGGGCCCGGCATCACCAAGTCCGACCTGCTGGTCATCAACAAGATCGACCTCGCGCCCATGGTCGGCGCTTCGCTGGAGGTGATGGATCGCGATGCCAGGAAGATGCGCGGCGAGCGACCGTTCGTCTTCTCGAATCTCAAGACCGGCGTTGGTCTGATGGACATCATCGCCTTCATCGAGCGGCAAGGCATGCTGGCCTGAGCACGCCGCATCATTCAGCCGCCTTGAGTTGCAATTTGGCGGTTTGCCCCAGGTTCCCCCGATTGGGAGAGGAACCCGTCTGGGGTTGAGCTACTGATCAGCTGGCCTTGGCTGCCAGTCACAGGGAAGCTGTGAGGGCAGGGCAGTTATACCCTGTCATCGCTGGAATATCCGGTCCCGGGCCGACGGCACCGCGCATTCTTTCTCTGCAATCGCCGCGATGACATGCAGCCGGACGCGAAGGAGGTCGATATGTTCACGAGGCCCCGCATCGCGCAGCAGTCCAACGGACGTCACCTTGCGCGAGGCGGGGCGGCGGCCTTCGTCCCGCTCATTGTTGGGTAATCATTGATCGTTACAGCTTGGGCGCCCTGTCCTGTGCGAGGAGGCCAGGCATCTGAGACGCGGGCGATGGCGTTCTGTAATGTGCCTTACTGCGTTGCCTGCTGACGCAGATATTCACGCCGTTTCATATCGATATAGGCAGTCTGGTTTACTTCGTGCAATTGGCGGGGATATTGCTCGGTGGCGATGAACCATCTGAGCAGGCTTTTCTGGAATTGCAAGCGGGGAGGGGCGGTCAACGCGCCGAGATAGGCGTCGATGGCGAGGTAATAACGCATGGTATTGCGTTCAGCCACGCCACGCATGCCACCGATATATTTTGGCTGGCCGCTGGGCAGCTTGCCGATGATGGTGAATCCCACCTTGCCGCTTCCAATTGTGGCGAGGTAGGTTTTCATGGCAAGTCGCCCAGCCAATCCGTAATCATACGAATAGGTCAGGTGCAGAAAGGTCCGACCGTTTCCTACCGGCACAGCCTGAAACTGGATGCGATAGGCGTCTTCGATAGGCTGAGCAGTTTTCTTGCCGATGCTCACCCTCAGTACCGTGTTGGCCTTGCCTGTCCTGGCGCGGCACTGCTTGGTATTGATATGCAGAATCAGCACGTCACACCAGTTCTCTGCGTCCTGGAGTGCAGCACTGACGGTGGGAAAAGGGTAATTGACCAGGGCGTAGATATCGCCCCTCAGGGCGCTGGACGATTCGGACGAGTCGAGGGCGAGCGTTCGCCCAAACGGGTTGTACTGGAGTCGCTCACCCAGGGACGCGTATTTGGCGAGGAGCGATGCGGCGGATTGTGTGTCCGGGATGGAGGCAAAGGCCAGCCCCGTGGCGGAAAACGCGATCCAGACGAGCCATGGCCGCGTCAGCCAGGCCAACTGAATTTTCCGGAATGCGTGCACATCGGTATAGGCCTTGGGAAATTGCCACGGTGACTGCTGCGACAATCGGCTTCGAATCGTTGCAGCGGAGAGGAAACGTCCGGATGCACCGTCTCCCCTGTCATACAACTCACCACGGCCCCCGCACCAGCAGGGGATGCCGCTTCACGCGCAGATTGCCTTCCCAGCCGCAGTCCATCGAACGGCAGCGATAGCGGCTGACTGTTATGAACATGCTCATGAGCAAATCGACAAATCGGCGATGTACGCGGTAAGCAGAGCCGTTGCAGCGGGGACATGTGCATGTGGAAGAGGAGGAGGAATAGCCGGCTTCGTCAGGACGATCCCCACCGGCTGCAGGGAGTGTATTCATGGTTTGACTAACCTCAAGATGATGTTGCCGTATCGACTGCGCTGTGTACTGGCCATCGTGCTGACCAATCCGGCTGACACCGTCGGTTGCCGCCACGCCTGGAACAATCGGTTGGCGCAATAGAGCGTCTGTAATTAGACATGAAGGGGGATTCAGGAAATGCGCCGGCCCTGAGCCTGACGCCACACATGCAGAACACTAGGGGTGATCGTCCTTGTTGCGCGCTTCAAAGTTCTTGATCTGTTTTTCGGCTTCGTCCTTCGTGACGCCGTAGGATTCCTGGATATTTCCCACCAGCTGATCGCGCTTGCCGGCAATCACGTCGAGGTGATCGTCGGTAAGCTTGCCCCACTGTGCTTTCACCTTGCCCTTGAACTGCTTCCAGTTGCCTTCAACGATATTCCAGTCCATAGCGATCTCCTTCGGTTCGGGTCCCGACTGGCGGAATTGCCAATCGAGCATCCTTGGTTGCCAACCGGCCTCTCGCCACCTGTTCACCTCGCGCAGCCTCAGGCTGCAGAGAGAACGTTGTGACGAGCGTCCGGACAACTTTTATAGAATCTCCCGATGAAAGCGCAAGGCTAATCGCATCCTCAACAGTAGTCTGTACGGTGGCGCACGGAGTGCAGCGTCGTCATGCTGGATATCCGTGGATTCGAGCCTTCGTGGGGGTAACATTGTGCGCTATCGAACAGACTGCTTCCGGGATAGCAGGCATGATGCGAATATCGGTCCCACCGAAGGTGGCTGACACCGGAAAAAACACAGCCGCAAGCCGCCAATACACGGATCCATGATGCCCGATGCCTGCCTGAACCATGACCATTCCGCTGATCATCACGCTGTGGCTGCGCGCGGGGTGCGCCTCACGGCCCTCGTGACCTGTCTGATGCTGGCCTTGTCCGGTTGCGCGTCGGTGGCGCCGCGGCGTGCCGAATCCGTCGCGGTCGATGTGCCGGCCGACTGGTCCGCCGCCGATGTTTCCGCGACGACCGGCGCATCCTCGCTGGCGCAGTGGTGGTTGCGCTTCGACGACCCGCTGCTCGCCCGTCTTGTGGCCCAGGCCTTGCAGGCCAATACCGACGTAAAAAGTGCACAGGCCGCGCTGCGCCAGGCTCGTGCGCTGCGTGATGTGTCTGCCGCCGGGCTGTTGCCGGCGGTCGGCAGCTCGGCCTCTGCACAACGCAGCAAGTCCGGTGACAACAGCGCCATCAACCACTTCAATGCCGGCCTCGACGCGAGCTGGGAGCTCGATATTTTCGGCGCCAACCGGAGTGCCCTGGCGGCCAGCGACGCAACGGCCCAGGCCAGTGCCGCGAGTCTGGGCGACGTGCAGGTATCGATCGCCGCCGAGGTGGCGCTCAGCTACATCACGCTGCGCGGTACCCAGGCGCGGCTGGCGATCGCCGAAGCCAACCTGGCCAGCCAGCAAGAGACGCTGCAGATCACGCAGTGGCGCCTGCAGGCAGGCCTGGTCACGTCGCTGGAAGCCGAGCAGGCGCGTGCGGCGACCGAACAGACCCGCGCCCAGTTGCCGGTATTGCAGACCACGATCGAGCAGACTCGCCATGCGCTCGCGGTACTGACTGGCCAGCCACCGGCAGCCTTGTCGAATGTGCTGGCCGCAGCCAGCCCGGTGCCGCAGGCGGCCGACGACCTGGTGCTGAGCTTCCCCGCCGAGACACTGCGCCAGCGGCCCGACGTGCGAGCCGCCGAACACCAGGTGACGGCGGCGCTGGCGCGTGTATCGCAAGCCGAGGCGGCGCGCATGCCGAACTTCAAGCTCGGCGGTTCGCTGGGCCTGAGCGCACTGACGCTGGGCTCGCTGACCAGCAGCGCGTCGGTCGTCAGCGCGCTGCTGGCCAGCGTATCGCTGCCGGTGTTCGATGGCGGTGCCTTGCGCGCGCAGGTGCGCGCCCAGCAGGCCGCACTCGACCAGGCACGCACGGCCTATGAGGCTGCGGTGCTGACGGCACTGAAGGACGTGGAAGACGCACTGGTCGCGCTGCGTGGCGACCGCGAGCGCCTGTTGCGCCTGCAGAACGCCGCCGAGGCGGCCGGCAATGCCGCCCTGATGGCGCGCCAGCGCTACAGCAGCGGGCTGGTGGACTTCCAGGTCGTGCTCGAAACCCAGCGCACCCAGCTCAACACGCAGGACAGCGTGGCCAGCGCCCGCGCTGACCTCAGCGCTGACTATGTGCGCCTGTTCAAGGCGCTGGGCGGGGGCTGGAACCCTGACAGCAGCGACGCAACGGCCGCCCCCACCGCAGACACCACCAGGAATCCCCGTTCATGAGTAATCCGATCCCATCCGCTACAGCCGCGCAGCCGCCCGGCCCCGGCAGCGAAACCGACATTGCCACCCTGCTCGACGAGCCGACGTCGCGCGCCTGGTACCGCCGCCCCGTGCTGTGGGCCGGCGCATTGCTGCTGGCGCTGGTCGTCGCCGGCCTGTGGTACTGGCAAGCGGGCCGGACCGCCAGTGCGGCGCCGAGCTACATCACGCAGACCGTGGGGCGGGGTGACCTGACGCTGACCGTCACCGCCAACGGCACGCTGCAACCGACCCGCTCGATCAGCATCGGCAGCGAACTGTCGGGCACCGTCCGCAAGGTCAATGTCGACGTCAACGACCGCATCCGCAAGGGCCAGGTGCTGGTCGAGCTCGACACCGCCAAGCTGCGCGACCAGATCCTGCGCTCGCGCGCAGCCGTGGCTGCCGCGAATGCAAAGGTCGCGCAAACCGTCGCGACGGTGAAGGAGGCCCGGGCCGGCCTGGCACGCTTCGAGGAAGTGGCACGCCTGTCAGGCGGCAAGGTGCCGTCGAAGACCGAACTCGACAGCAGCCGCGCTGCGCTCGCGCGCGCGATTGCCGACGAGGCCAGCGCCCGTGCCAACGTGGCCGACGCAGAGGCAGCGCTGT
>JAJYXA010000231.1 GCA_021791235.1 Pseudomonadota bacterium | reverse complement strand
TGAGGATGCCCGGCAGTTGCTGGTTTTCGTAGCTGCCGCGGTAGAGCTGAGTCAGCGTGAAGTCCAATTGTCCGCGGCTGAAGCCAACAAAGGCATTGTGCTTCCAGCGAATGCCGAGATCGTCGCTGAAGGAAAAGACGCCGAGCAGATCCTGCACGGGAGCGCCGTCCACCACCTGCACGTCGCGCTTGGTAAGAAGGGTGCCGTCAAAGCCGGCGCTCACCCGCCCGCCGAGCGCCTCAAGCCCGCCACGGGCGACGAACTCGAAACCTTCGGTACGCGTGCCACCGGAATTTGCCCAGCGCTGATCAATATCGGTCAGGACGCCAGACGGATCGCGGATGAAGCGGTCCTCGAAGAAGGAAGCAAAATCGACAATCTGCCGCAGCGTCGGAACGATGATCGTGTTGTTCCGGCGAATGCTGAAAAAGTCGACCGACGCGCTGAAGTTGCGCGAAGGCTCGAACACGGCGCCGAGGCTGTACATCTTGGCGGTCTCGGGCTCGAGGTCGAGGTTGCCGCCGTTCAGGATGTCAATGGTGCGCGTCAGCGATTCGCAGCCCGGAGCGGAGGATGGCCGACCAGTCGGACAGGTGCGCGGATCGGCGAGCTCGGTCCCGGTATAGAGCGACTCCAGAACGCCGTTGAACAGCTGGTTGAAGGCCGGCACGCGGAAGGCCGTGTTGTAATTGCCGCGGAACATCAGCGGGCGAATTGGACGATATTTGAAGTTGACCATGGGATTGGTCGTGCTTCCGAAATCACCATAATCGTCGAAGCGGCCGGCGACCGTGACCTCTAGCCCATCGAATACCGGAAACAGCACTTCGGCATAGGCCGCGCGAATGGTGCGCGACACGCCGTCGAGCGCGTTCACGTCGTCAAAGGGAGCGGCGATGATGAAGGGGCGGTTGGCCGCCGCGCGTTCGTCGCCGTTGAAGTTGTACTTTTCCTTGCGCCAGTCGAGGCCAACCGCCGCCTGGACTGTTCCGCCGGGAAGCTGGAACAGCGGACCAGATACCGAGGCGTCGACCTGATTCACGGTGTACCGCCCGCCGTACAGCACGACGCCGCGGGCTGACACTGCGTCCAGTGCCGCCAGCGCCGCCGCGGACTGGGTCTCGCCCGGGCGAAGGAATGGGTTGATGAGTCCGCTGTTGAGGAGTCCGATCAGGCCGCGATTGGTGGTCGAGCCGGGCACCAGCGGAGCATTGGGATCATACTGACCGTTGGCGAGCGTGCCGCGATAATAATAGCCGGTGCCGAGCTCGGACTTGCTTTCGCTGGTCGCGCGCGACCCGCCAACGCGATAATCCCAACCGGCGAAAAGTGGGCCGTCGACGCCAAGGGCATAGCGCGAAGTTTTGGTGTCGGTCACAATCTCGCGGCGGCCGCATTCGATGCAGCGCCAGCGATAGCTGAAGCCTGCCTGCGGGCGGCTGGCGAGTGCGGGAAAAACGCGGAGCAGCTCATTGTAGACGAAGTCGTATCCCGGCTCGCCCGGCCTCACCTGATAATTCTGCGTACTGGTGTTGGGGGTGATCTGAACATTGGAAAAGCGCTTGGCGGCGGTCGCGTCCGAGCCTGTTACTTCTGCGAAAACCTCATGCTCGCCAAAGCGAACGACACCACGGCCGAGCCAGGTCAGGGTCTCAAGCGGCTGCTGGAGAACTGCGGCGCGCGCCGTGTCCCAGGCGCAAGCGAGGCCCGCCGACGGAGTCGTCCACAACTGTTCGTCATAAGCGCCCTGCCCTTCGATCGCGCCGCAACCCAAGCCCCCGGGAAGGTCGAGGATGTTGAGCCCTCCCGATGCCGGCGTAGTCGTGCCGGGGATGTTCGGGAAAGAGCCGGCGTTGGGAAAGAAGGTTCCGGCGAGCGGGAAGATGTTGGCGAACGGCGTACCGCGCGTGTCGGGTGAGAGGCCGCGCTGCGGCTGGAACAGGTTCACGAAGTCGCGACTATCGCCACGAAGCTCCGGGATGCTGCTGAAGCTGACCGCGCCCATGACGTTGAAATTCTGCGCGCGAAGGTCGCCAAAGCCGGCAATGGCCGACGTCCGCGTGATGGTATGGTCGCCCTCTTCCGCATGGTCCATGAAGCCCTGTACGCCGAGGCCCTGATAATCCTTGCGGAGGATGAAGTTGATCACGCCGCCGATGGCGTCCGTGCCGTAGATAGCGGACGCGCCTTCCTTGAGCACTTCGACCCGCTCGATCGCGCCGAAGGGGATCTGGTTGACGTCCACGGCCGAGCCTTGCAGGCCGTGTGCCGCAACGCGGCGGCCATTGAGCAGGATAAGGGTTGCTCCCGACCCCTGTCCCCGCAGGTTGGCAAAGCTTGCACCATTGTTGCCGCGTTGCTGCCCACCGACCACGTCCGTGTTGCTGGCAAGGTTGTCCGCACCCGAACCATTGGTGGTGAGATAGGAGATCAGCTGCTCGGGATTGCTGATCGCGTTGCGGGTAAGTTCCTGCGTGGTGATGATCTGCAGCGGCAATGCGCTGTCGTTCGGATCGCGGCGGATGCGCGAGCCGGTGACCACGATCTCGGAAGGCTCCGGCTCCACGGCGCTCTGGTCGGCGCCGGTGCGCGGCAGTTCGGCAGTGGTCGGTGTGGCGGCTGGCTCCGTAGCCTCCTGCGTGCTCTGCGCCCAGGCGCCGGACAGCGGCAGCAACGCGGTTCCGAGCAGCAGCGTGGAAGCCGTCGACAGCGAACGAAACATGAATCTACCCCCCCGACATCAGTTTGTCATTTTCCCAGGCGCCTTAGGCGACATCTAGCGGCGTCCGCGCTAGTCCTTTCCGCACCCACCAAGGCTCTCGAATGTCGATTTTCACCGGGCGCGCGGCAAAGCGTGGCGGCGAAGCAACAGGGTCGCCGCGGTCACCGGCCTGCGGCGATCAGGCCAAGCACCTCGTCCATGGTCGCGGTCGCGCGAGCGCCCTCCGGCACGTCATTGGCGTAAAAGGCAAAAACCAGCGTCTCGCCCCTGGTTGTGAGCATATAGCCGGCAAGGGCATTGGTCGCGTTCAGCGAGCCGGTTTTGGCGAAAATCCGGCCGCGCAGCCGGCTGCCGGGCTGAAACCGGCGGGCAAGCGTTCCGTCGATCCCGCCAATCGGCAGCGTGTCGCGGAAGGCCCCAGACCAGGATTGGCGGGCGATCCAGCGGAGAAGGGTTGCCATGGCCCTCGGAGATGTCCGGTTGTAGGTCGACATGCCCGACCCATCGGCGAGGTGGGTGCTGCCTGCCGGCACGCCCGCTCGCTCCAGCATGGCCTTCACGGTGTCCACCCCGGCTTCGGCCGAGCCATTGCCATTCAGGCTTCCCAAGCGACGGAGCAGCAGTTCGGCATGAAGGTTCTGGCTGACCTTGTTGACGGTTCGCAGCGTCTCGCCGAGCGGTTCCGGTGCAAGCGACGCCAGAGCTTCGCCACCTGCCGCCGCTATCGGCTCGGCAGCGGCACGATAGGTCGAGGCAAGCGTGCCCCGCACCTTGACCTGTCGCTCCTCCAGCAACTGCTTCAGCCGCCAGGCCGCATGATGCGCCGGATCGTCAATGCCGAGCTTGAGGGTACGCGGCGCCGCGGCCGTGCCGATGGTTCCGCGAAGCCGGAGGCGCAGACTTCCAGGAAGGCGATCCACCGTCAGGTCCGACCCTTCTCCGGCGACGGTGGTCACCCGATTCTCGATCTCGAAATAGCCGCTACCAGCAAGCTGGGCAGGCTGCCCCTCCCCTGCCGGAGAAACTCGCAGCGCCACTTCATTGTCGTCGAGGGTAAGCGCCGCCATGGCCGTGCCGCTGCTGCTCGGGATGTTGTTCCAGCTCATCCCATGGCTCCACCGCTCGTCGGGGAAGAAGCGGGCGTCGGCGACGATATTGCGGACCTGGCGGGTTCGCCCGGCGATGGCTCCGGCAAGCTGGGCCAGGCAATGGTGCTGGCAGTCCGGCGCGCTCGACAAGCCCGGGTCGCCGCGCCCTTCCAGCACGACGTCGACCCGGCCTCTTCCAGCGTCCACCAGCCGGACGCGGGTGCCGGTTTGGGCGTGGGAGCGTTCAAGCGCCGCCAGATTGTCGAAGGCCGCGGCGGTGGTGAAGATCTTGGTATTGGACGCCGGAATGAAGCGCTGGTCGGGCGCAATCGCCACCAACTCGCGTCCATCCAGCGTCGTCACCACCAGGCCGAAGCGGAGGCCCGGGCCTGCCTCCGCAAGCCTTGCCTCGACCTGCCGCTGAAGGTCGGGCAGCACCTCGGCCGCAGCCGGCGCTCCAGCGAACGCAAGCAGCAGGCCGACGACCATAGATCGCCCCCTCATTCCGCCGCTGCTTCCAGCCAGGCGGGAAGCCGCTCGTTAGCGACCAACGCCTCGAACGGCTGGCGCTCACGCACGATTGCCCAGCGATCTCCATCGACCAGCACCTCGGCGGGGAAGGTGCGCGAATTGTAGTTGCTTCCCATGGTCGCGGCATAGGCACCGGCACTGCGGATCACCATCAGCTCGCCAGCCTCGACCCTGTCGATGGTACGCGCCTTGGCGAAGGTATCGCCGGACTCGCAAACGGGGCCAACGATGTCGGCGACCATGGTGTCGCCCACTGGACCCACCGCCTCGATCCCGTGCCAGGCATCGTAGAGCGTCGGCCGCATGAGGTCGTTCATGGCTGCGTCCACCACCACGAACGGGCGGGACGGCCCGGGCTTTACCCGGATGACCCTGGTCAGCAGCACGCCGGCATTGCCGACCAGCAGCCGGCCCGGCTCAAACACCAGCCGCACGTCCCACTCTCGGGTAACCCGTCCCACCATCGCGCCATAGGCAGCGGCGCTCGGCGGGACAGGTGCGCCGGGATCGTAGGCGACCCCGAGTCCTCCACCCAGGTCGGCAACGGTGATGCGGTGGCTGCACGATGGGTCC
>JAJYXA010000525.1 GCA_021791235.1 Pseudomonadota bacterium | reverse complement strand
CTCCCGAGCGCCGAACCCATGGCCGACGTGGCCGTGGGCGAGATCGCCGCGCTCAAGGCCAAGGTGGCACGGCTGGAGGCCGAAGTGGACGCACTGAAAGGTTTGGTCAACAAGCTGTGCGCCGAGTTCGGAATTACGGGCTGACGGCTTGCGTCAGGCGATGATGGCCGTGATAACGCGCTAGCGTTCACCCCCGGGATATGCTTGGATTAAGTACAGGCAGATTGGATTGAAGACACTATTCAAGGAGGCACGATGTTCAAACGCATCCTGGTGGCCGTGGATGGCAGCCACACCTCGGAACTGGCATTGCAGGAAGCGATCAAGCTGGCCGGGGAAGTCCGGGCCCAACTGCGGATCGTGCATGTGGTGGATAACGTCAACCTCAACCTGAGCGCGGAGTTTCCCAACCCGTCCGAGATCTGGGATGCCATGATCAAGGGAGGACAGGCAATCCTCCACAAGGCCGGTGCGGTGGCGACCGCAGCCGGGATCGCGGTGGAATCCGGGCTGATCGAAATCGACACCCTGGGCCACCGTATCCCGGAAATGATCGCCGCAGATGCCGATGCCTGGCCCGCCGACCTGATCGTCATCGGCACCCACGGCCGCCGGGGTCTGAGCCACCTGCTGCTGGGCAGCGTCGCCGAGGGCGTGGTGCGCGTCGCCACCAAACCGGTGCTGCTGATCCGGGGAACCTGAAGAACGTGCCCTGCCAGATCCCCAGAATGTGAACCGTACCTCGACGGCTCCACCCCTTGACCACGCACCCCCTTTCGTCGCCCGGACTTTGCCCGGCGATCTCTTGAATCATGCCTGAAGCTGCCCGGACAACCGACCTCGCCTCCGCATCGGTTGCCGATGCGCTCGCGGCGCTTCAGGTGGATGCCGCAACAGGCCTCACCCACGCCGATGTGGACAGCCGCCGGCAGGCGCATGGCTACAACGAGGTGGCCGAACAGAAGGCGCATCCGGTCCGCCAGTTTCTCGCCAAGTTCTGGGGCATATCGGCGTGGATGCTCGAACTGATCATGGTGTTGTCGGCCTTCCTCGGAAAATACGCGGACCTCGCCGTGGTGGGCGCACTGCTGGTCGTCAATGCCGTGGTGGCCTTCCTGCAGGAGCGGCGGGCGGCAGGCGTCGTCGAAACCCTGCGGCGGCGCCTGCAGGTGAGTGCACGGGTGCTGCGCGAGGCCAGCTGGCAGCTTGTTCCCGCACGCGAACTGGTGCCCGGCGACATCGTCCGCGTGCGCCCCGGCGACCTCGTCCCGGCCGACGTGAAACTCCTCGACGGGGACGTGAGCGTCGACCAGTCGGCCCTCACCGGCGAATCGCAGGAGGTCGACAAGGCGGCCGGCGGCATCCTGTCTTCGGGCTCGATCGTCCGCCGCGGCGAAGGCAACGGCGTGGTGATGCTGACCGGGGCAGAGACCTACTTCGGCCGCACCACCGAACTGGTGCAGACGGCGCGGCCGAAACTCCATATCGAAGCGGTGGTGACCAGGGTGGTGCGCTGGCTCTTCGTCATCGTCGGCGCGCTGGTGGCCGTCGTGTTTGCGTTGTCCCTGATCCACGGCGCGCCGCTCCTCGAGGTGGCGCCGCTCCTGCTCGTACTGCTGATGAGCGCAGTGCCGGTCGCGCTGCCGGTCATGTTCACGGTCAGCATGGCGGTCGGGTCGAAGGAGCTGGCGAAGCGCGGCGTGCTGGTCACCCGGCTGAGTGCCGCGGAGGATGCCGCGACGATGGACGTGCTGTGCGTGGACAAGACCGGCACGATCACCCTGAACCAGCTGGCCGTCACCGGCATCATCCCGCTGGGGCAAGCAACGGAAGCCGATGTGCTGTTCGCCGGCGCGCTGGCATCGCAGGCGGCCAACCAGGACCCGATCGACCTGGCCTTCCTCGCCGCGGCGAACGCACACCATGTCTTCGACAGCGTTGCCGCAGTCACCCCCGTCTCCTTCGCGCCGTTCGATGCGCGGACCCGGCGCACGGAAGCGGTGGTCGAACAGCACGGCCAGCGGCTGCGCGTGATGAAAGGCGCCGTGCGCACCATCGCCGAAGCCTGCGGGCTGCAAGCGCCGGAAATCGAGACGCTGGAGGCGCGCGTCAGCGAGTCGGCCGCGAAGGGCTACCGCACCCTGGCAGTCGCGCGCGGCACCGGGACGGGGAGTCCAACTCTGGTCGGGCTGGTGACCCTGGTCGACCCGCCGCGGCCGGACGCCGCACAACTCATCGCCGCCCTGCGCGACCTCGGCGTGGCGGTGAAGATGCTCACCGGCGATGCGCTGGCGGTCGCGCGCGAGATCGCGCAGGGCGTCGGCCTGCCCAACATCCGGCGTGTATCGGACCTCAAGGCCGCGGATGCGCAGGCCAGCAACGAGGCCGTCGATCTGCTGGCGGGTGCCGACGGCTTCGCCGAGGTGTATCCGGAGGACAAGTACATCGTGGTGCAGCACCTGCAGGCCGCCGGCCACGTGACCGGCATGACCGGAGACGGCGTCAACGATGCGCCCGCGCTGCGCCAGGCCGAGGTCGGCATCGCCGTCAGCAGCGCGACCGACGTCGCCAAGGGCGCCGCGAGCGTGGTCCTGACCGAACCGGGGCTGACCAATATCGTGACGCTGGTCGAGCAGGGGCGGACGATCTACCAGCGCATCCTGACCTGGATCATCAACAAGATCAGCCGCACCCTCCTGAAGGCGGCCTTCGTCGCCATCGCGTTCGTCGTGACCGGCAAGTTCGTCGTCTCGGCCTTCGCGATGCTGCTGCTGGTTTTCGTTCTGGATTTCGCGACGATCGCCCTGGCTACTGACCGCGTTCGCCCATCCAGGAAGCCGGAGACATGGGCCATTGGGGACTACGTCCTGATTTCCGCGGCACTCGGCGTCGCAATGACAGGGGAGTCGCTCCTGTTCCTGTGGATCGGCTGGTCGCGCTTCGGTCTGGCCACGGATAGCAATGCGCTGGGCACGTTCAGCTACCTGACACTGCTCTATTTCTGCGTTTTTTCAATCGTGTCGGTGAGAGAACGACACTGGTTCTGGGCGACGATGCCCAGCACATCCTTCCTGGCGTCGCTCGTGGCTGGCGCACTCGCGGGCACCGCCCTGACCTTCATTGGTCTCCCCGGACTCACGCCCTTGCCCGGGTGGCAGACGTTCGTGATTTTCGCGTATGCGATGGTGTCGTGCCTGGTCGTGAACGAGGCCGTGAAAGTGGCGATGATCAGATGGCGTGTTCCAGCGGCCGTAGCCTAGCGCACCGGGCTGGCGGTCGTTGCGCAGCCACGTCTTCATCGTGCACAGCCCGCAAGGCGGTCTATATTTCAAACCGAAATAGATAGGTGGCTCATGCGGGATTCAACACGCAAGCTGATCGGAGCTGGCATCGCACTCGCCCTGGCGGGTGGAGTCGCCTACGCCGCGGAAAGGAACACGACCATGGAACTGACGTCGAGCGCATTCGCCCCGAATACCGACATTCCCAGCCTGTACACCTGCGAGGGCCGCGACCAGTCGCCGCCGCTGGCGTGGACCGGCGTGCCGGCCGGCACCAAAAGCCTGGCGCTGATCGTCGACGACCCCGATGCCCCCGACCCGGCCGCACCGAAGATGACCTGGGTGCACTGGGTGCTGTACAACCTTCCGTCCGCCACCACCGGGCTCGCGGCGGGCGTGCTGCCTGCCAGCCTGCCGGCCGGCACCCGCGAAGGCCTCAACGACTGGCAGCGAACCGGCTACGGCGGCCCCTGCCCGCCCATCGGCCGCCATCGCTATTTTCACAAGCTGTATGCGCTCGACACCGTACTGCCGGTTCTGCAGCCGGCAACCAAGGCGGCGCTGGAAAAGGCGATGCGGGGACACATCCTGGCGCAGGGCGAACTGGTGGGGTATTACAGGAAGAAAAAATAAGGTTTCCGGAGTCCAATGTGAGAACGGCCACGCGTGCTTCCCGCTTGGTCAAATTGCATGTTGTTGGAAGCGGATGGGTAATAACTGCATCGCACCCCAAAGAGGTCATCGGGTCAGCCGAACCTAAGGGCCAGTTCTCGGCCTGAACTGCCACTCGGAACCCTGGCTCTCAACGGCTTCAACCGCACCAGGGCTGAAGTTCCGCTTCGCTGTATGAATGACTGCGTTGCAGCGGGAAGTCCTCGCTCGCACTATGCCGATCTGCGCGTTCAAACGCGCATCGGGCATGAATAAGCTGACTCATCCAGCATCGGAAGGAGCATCGTTCTTGAGCTCGGCGAACTTTGCGGCCATTGTGGGATTACCCTTGGTCAGCTTCTTGACGGTCAAATCGTCGGCCTTGTTGTTGGCAAGACGGAGGTTGTTTTCTGAACCGAGCAGGGCGTCCTTGGTTTTCTGAAGATGGTCGATGGTCTTGTCGATCTCCTCAATAGCCGTCTTAAATTTCTTGGACGCCAGTTCGTAGTTCCGAGCGAAGCCAGTCTTGAACGCGTCGAGCTCGTTCTCGAAGTTAGTGATATCAATGTTCTGTGCTTTCACCAGCGCGAGCTCGGTTTTATACTTCAATGAGTTCTGGGCGGCATTTCGCAGCAGCGTAATGATCGGGATGAAGAATTGCGGTCGGACGACATACATCTTCGGATAACGGTGGGACACATCGACAATGCCGGAGTTGTAAAGCTCGCTGTCAGGCTCAAGCAGGGAAACTAGCACTGCATACTCGCACCCCTTCTCTGTACGGTCCTTGTCGAGCTCTTTGAGAAAGTCTTCGTTCTTCTTCTTGGTAGCTGTTACGTCGCTCTCGTTCTTCATCTCGAACATGATCGAGACGATCTCGGTGCCGGCCTCAACCGAGTCGCGAAAGATGTAGTCGCCCTTGCTGCCAGTCCGCGCGTCGTTGTCCTTCTCGAAATACGCCCTCGGAAACGCCGTCGCTCGAATACGGTTGAATTCGGTCTCGCAGTGCTGCTCGAGGGT
>JAJYXA010000512.1 GCA_021791235.1 Pseudomonadota bacterium | reverse complement strand
GTCACATTGTCATCAACCACGCCCATCTCGGCCAGCAGATCGAGGACGTGCTGGGGAACGGCGCGGCGTTCGGCGTGTCGATCGAGTATTCTCGCGAGGTCAGCGCGCTGGAAACCGCGGGCGGCATCGCCACCGCGCTGCCGCTCATGGAAGAGGACGTATTTCCCGTAGTGAACGGCGACATCTACTGCGAATACGATTTCAATTGCCTAGCCGAACCGCTGGCTAGGTTGGCTCATGGCCACGACCAGGCGCACCTGGTGCTGGTCGACAATCCGCCGCATCATCCTAATGGGGACTTCGTGCTCGACGGCGGACGGGTGAAGGATGCCGATGCGCCGTTGACGGCTCACCCCCTGCGCCTCACCTTCTCCGGCATCGGCGTCTACCATCGCGCGCTGTTCGCCCATACTGCGGCGGGCGTGAAGGCGCCGCTGGCGCCGCTGCTGCGGCTGGCGATCGATGCCGGTCGGGCCAGCGGTGAACACTTTGGCGGACGCTGGATCGACGTCGGTACGCCGGCCCGCCTGAATGCACTGGACGAGGAACTGAGACAGCACCATGCAGCCTGATTCCGCGATATACCGCGCCCGCCGCCAGCGGGTCCTGGACGAGATGGGCGAGGGGGTGATGGTCATCGCCACCGCCCCGGAGGTGCCGCGCAACCGCGATACCCACTATCCCTACCGGCACGACAGCTATTTCTACTGGCTGACCGGCTTCAACGAGCCGGAGGCAGTGGTGGTGCTGGTGGGCGGCAAGGAGCCGCGCCACATCCTGTTCTGTCGCGAACGCAACGAAGAGCGGGAGATCTGGGACGGCTTCCGCTATGGCCCGGCCGCCGCGCGCGAGACCTTTGCCTTCGACGAGGCCTTCGCCTACGACGTGCTGGATGCGGAGTTGCCCAAGTTGCTGGAAAACCAGTCGACGCTCGCCTACCTCATCGGCCGCGAGATGGCCTGGGACACGCAGGTGATGGGCTGGCTCAACGCCGTGCGCAGCAAGGCGCGCAGCGGCGTGCACGCGCCCAACCGCATGGTGGACGCACGCATCTGGCTGGACGAGATGCGTCTCGTCAAGGATGCCCACGAACTCGCCCTGATGCGCCGCGCCGCCGAGATTTCAACCGGCGCGCATCGTGATGCCATGCGCGCGACCCGCCCGGGCCGCCACGAATACGAGATCGAGGCGGAGCTGCTCTCCGCCTTCCGCCGCGGCGGCGCCGAGGCGCCGGCCTACACCTCCATCGTCGCCAGCGGCGCCAACGCCTGCGTGCTGCACTACGTCTTCAACAACCAGCCGATGCGCGACGGCGACCTGCTGCTGATCGATGCTGCGGCCGAGTTCGGCAGCTATGCGGCCGACATCACCCGCACCTTCCCGGTGAACGGCCGCTTCTCGGCGGCGCAGAAGGATGCCTACGAACTGGTTCTGGCCGCGCAGGCGGCGGCCATCGGCGTGGTGCGTCCGGGCGCGCCCTGGAACGCTCCGCACGAGGCGGCGGTGCGCGTGCTGACGCAGGGCATGGTCGACCTCGGCCTGCTCCACGGCGAGGTCGACGGCCTGATCGAATCGAATGCGTACAGCCGCTTCTACATGCACCGCACCGGCCACTGGCTGGGCATGGACGTGCACGATGCCGGCGAATACAAGCTACATGGCGAATGGCGGCCGCTGCTGTCCGGCATGACGCTGACGGTCGAGCCGGGTTTGTACATTCGCCCGGCGGACGACGTGCCCGAGGCGTTCTGGAACATCGGCATCCGCATCGAGGACGACGTGGCGGTGACCGAGACCGGCTGCGAGGTGCTGACCTCGCCGCCCAGGACCGTGGCGGAGATCGAGGCATGGATGAACCCGTGAACAGCGTGCTCATCGTCGGCGCCGGCCCGGTCGGCGCGGTGTGCGCGCTGGCACTGCAGCAGCAGGGCGTCGCCGCGCGCGTGCTCGAGGCGCAGCCCGAAGATGCCCGCGCCGACACCCGCACCCTGGCGTTATCGCATGGCTCGCGCCTGATCCTCGATCGCCTCGGCGTGTGGGAGAAACTCGCCGACGTCACGCCGATCACCCGCATCCATATCTCCCAGCGCGGCGCGCTCGGCGTGACGCGGTTGAGCGCAGCGGAACTCGACGTGCCGGCACTGGGCTACGTGCTGCCCTACGCCGCGCTCACTGCCGCACTGAAACAGGCGCTGCGCGAAGCCAATATCGCCGTCGAATACGGCGTCGCGGTCGATCGCATCCAATCCACTGCCGACGCTGCGACGCTGCACACCGCCGATGGACGCACGCTCACCGCGCCGCTGGTGGCAGTGGCCGACGGCGGCCGCGGCGAGGAAGCGCCCAAGCCCAGATTCGAGCGCGACTACGACCAGATGGCCGTGGTGTGCGACGTGCAGACCGAATTGCCGCATGCACATCAGGCATTCGAGCGTTTCACGCCCGAAGGGCCGGCAGCGCTCTTGCCGAAGGGTGATCGTTACGCGCTCGTCTGGACCGCGCGCAACGTCGACGCCCAGCGTATCGCCGCGTTGCCGGATGGTGAATTCCTCGCTGCGCTGCAACGCCACTTCGGCGGACGCCAGGGACTGTTCCTGCATGCCAGCCCGCGCAAGACCTTCCCGTTGCGACTGGCGTATACCGGTAGCGAGGCCGCCGAGCGCGTGGTGCGCATCGGCAACGCCGCGCAGACCCTGCATCCGGTGGCGGGACAGGGTTTCAACATCGGCCTGCGCGACGCCTGGGAGCTGGCGAGCCTGTGTGGCGATAGGTCCGTGAGCGAGATCGGCAGCGCAGCCATGCTGGCGGCCTACGCACGCGGCCGGCGCAGCGACGTGCTCGGCGGCCTCGGCTTCACCGATTTCCTGGTGCGCACGTTCTCCAACGACATCGTGCCGCTGCGTCATGCGCGCGGCTTGGGCCTGCTGGCGCTGGAAGCCTTGCCGCCGCTGAAGCGATTCGTGGCGAGGCGGATGATGTTCGGGGCGCGCGGATGAGCGGCGAACGCTATCAGGTGGCGGTGGTCGGCGCCGGCCTGGTCGGCGCCGCCGCCGCGCTGGCGCTCGGCCGCCAGGGCTTGCGGGTCGCGTTGATCGAGCGCCAGCCACCCCAGGCCCCGACCGATACCTGGGACACCCGCATCTACGCCATCAGCCCGGCGCCGCAGCGTTTTCTCGAACGCATCGGCGCCTGGCAGCGCATGGATGCCAGCCGCATCCAGCCGGTGTATCGCATGGACGTGGCGGGCGACGCCAGCGGCGCGATCCGCCTCGATGCCTACGAATCAGGCGTGTCTCATCTGGCGAGCATCCTTGAAAGCGGACGACTGCAGCATGCGCTGTGGCAGGCGATCGAGGCCGACGGCAGCGTGGCGGTGCACTGTCCGGCCTCGATTGAATCGCTCGCCAGGGAAGCGTCGTTTACGCAGATCACGCTGGCCGACGGCACGATGCTCGAGGCCGAACTCGTCGTCGGCGCCGACGGGGCCGCCTCGCGCATCCGCGAATGGGCCGGTCTGGCTTCGACATTGACGCCCTACGGCCAGAGCGGGGTGGTGGCGAATTTCGAATGCGAGCGTCCGCATCGCGGCACTGCGTTCCAGTGGTTCTTCGACAGTGACATCCTCGCCTGGCTGCCGCTTGCGGGGCATACGACTCCACATGGGCTTGAGCCCATAGTGGATCGGAGCACCCCGACAGGGGGGAACCGGCTGTCGATGGTCTGGTCAACCAAGACTGCGCACGCGGACGAACTGGTCGCGTTGGACGCCGTCACGCTGACCGAAAAGGTACGGGCGGCGGGCCACGACCGGCTGGGCGCGCTGCATCTGCTGACCCCGGCTGCCGCGTTCCCGCTGCGGCTGATCCGGGTCGAATCCGCAGTGGCGCCCGGCGTGGCGCTGATCGGTGACGCCGCCCATGGGGTGCATCCGCTGGCGGGCCAGGGGGTGAACCTCGGCTTCGGCGATGCCGAGGTCCTGGTCGATGTGCTGGCCCGGTGTCGTCAGACGCGTTCTTATTGCGGTGACATCCGTGTGTTACAACACTACGCCCGCGAGCGTGCCGAGCCGGTGCGGCGGATGCAGGCGCTCACCCATGGCCTGCACCATCTGTTTGCCGACGAACGTGCCGGCTGGCTGCGCAACACCGGGATGCGGATCGTGGACCATTTGCCGCCGGTGAAAGCCGCCCTGGTGCGCGAGGCGATGTCCTGACGTTTTTTTGATGTTTTTTCTGGAGTCTCGAATGAAATTCACTTCCCTGGCGCTTGCCGCAACCCTGCTGTTTGCTGCGTCCGCGCAGGCCAACGAATCGGTCATCCGCAAGGCGCTGACCCAGCAGTTCCCCGGCGCCACCATCACGTCGGTGCAGAAAACGCCCTACAGCGGCCTGTTCGAGGTCTATCTCGACGGGCAGCTGGTGTATGTGGATGCCAAGGCGCAATACGTATTCGCCGGCGACGTGATCGACCTGAAAACCCGCACCAACCTGTCCCAGGCGCGCCTGAATCAATTGCAGGCGGTGAAGTGGGACGTGTTCCCGCTGAACAATGCGCTGAAGACCGTCAAGGGCAATGGCGCGCGCAAGCTGATCCTGTTCTCCGACGTCGATTGCCCCTTCTGCCGCAGGTTCGAGGCCGAACTCGCCAAGGTCGACAACATTACCGTCTACACCTTCCTCTACCCGATCGAGGGCCTGCATCCCAAGGCGCCGCAGACCTCGAAACAGATCTGGTGCGCGCCCGACCGCAACAAGGCGTGGGACGACTACATCAGCAGCGGCAGCGTGCCGAAAAACGATGGCAAGTGCGCCAACCCGGTGGATGCCAACATCGCGCTGGGCAACAAGCTGAAGGTCTCCGGCACGCCAACCCTGTTCTTCGCCAATGGCCAGCGCGTGCCCGGCATGATACCGGCCGCGCAACTCGAAAAACTGCTTGCCACCAACGCCAAATGAGAATGGCTGAATGAGTT